>NZ_JBSREH010000003.1:0-105047 GCF_055145905.1 Modicisalibacter sp.
TCACTGACAACGGCAAGTCGTTCACCGATCGCTTCACGCGGGCAGGTGAGCGCAAGCCCAGCGGCCGCCACCCTTTCGACCAGGAGTGCCAGGCCCATGGTATCGAACATCGCCTGATCAAGCCGGGAAGGCCACAGACAAACGGCATGGTGGAGCGGTTCAACGGCCGCATCAGCGACGTGCTGGCGACCCGGCGCTACACCTCAGGCGAGGATCTAGAGCAGACGCTCAAACGCTACGCTTGGCTGTACAATCACCACATCCCTCAGAAGGCGCTGCATCATCAATCACCGATTGCAGCGATGAAGGAATGGCAGGCCAAGCGACCTGAGTTATTTACCAAACGAGTGGTCAATCACACGGGACCCGACAAATAGCTTTCTATCTTGACGATAATCCCTTCGAGATTGACAAGAACCGTAATTCAGAAACATGAATCAATGCCGGCGGTGATCGGTATTGAACGTCGCTCATCCGGCGCGCAGGCGCAGTGTCTCCAGCACGACCCGGAAGGCCGCGGTCTGCTGGCGGCGGTTGGGGTAGTAGAGGTGATAGCCCGCGAAGGGCTCGGACCACTCGGCCAGGACCTCCCGCAACGTGCCATCCTCCAGGTGCGTCTGCACCAGCCCGTCGGGCAGCTGCGCCAGCCCCGCGCCATCGAGACACGCCTCGAGGATCTGCAGGACACTGTTCATGATCAGCGGCCCGCTGACGCGGACCCGGAACTCCTGCTCGCCGCTGCCGAACTCCCAGGCATAGAGCCCGCCATGGGTCGGCAGGCGCAGGTTGATGCAGCGATGCGCGGTCAACGCCGCCGGGGTCCGGGGGGCACCGTGCCGCGCCAGGTAGTCGGGGGCGGCCACGGTGACCAGGCGCATGCGAGGCCCGATCGGCACGGCGATCATGTCGGCGGCGATGGTGCCGCCCAGGCGCACGCCGGCATCGAAGCGTTCGGCGACGATGTCCGTCAGCCCGTAGTCGGTGGTCAGTTCGATGGTGAGCTCGGGGTAGGCGGCCAGCAACGGCCGGAGTTTCGGCCACAGGACATGGCGGGCCGCGTACTCGTCCGCCGTGATGCGCACCGTGCCCGCCGGTCGTTCCCGCAGCTCGCTCACGGCCGCCACCTGCGCCTCGATGGCATCCAGCAGCGGGGCCAACTCCCGCAGCAGTTTCTCGCCCGCCTCGGTGCGTGTGACGCGACGCGTGGTGCGCGTGAGCAGCCTGACCCCGAGGCGCTCCTCCAGCCCGCGCAGCGTCTGGCTCACCGCCGAGGGCGAGACACCGAGATGCGCGGCGGCGCGGGTGAAGTTGCCCTCGCGCCCCACCGTCACGAAGACCGCGAGATCGTCCAGCCGGGGCCCTGTCATTGTGAAGCCTCACTTCATTCTGCATTCAGGATTTTACATATACTGCACTCAATCGCCGTCTGCTACCGTTTCACTGAAGTCATGAAACGGAACCCTCACAGGAGGTTGCCATGAGCGAGACCCACACACCGTCAGAGGACATGCGGGTCCAGCGCGCCGGTTCCACCGACGCCATCCAGGGGCCCAGCGACTATTTCACCGGCAATGTTCGCATCGACCGGGTCTTCAATGCCCCGGAGCCGTCGCGAGTGGGCGTTGCCGTCGTCAATTTCGAACCGGGTGGGCGCACCAACTGGCACACGCATCCGGTTGGCCAGATCCTGCTGGTCACCGACGGCGTGGGCTGGACCCAGTGCGAGGGCGGCCCGAAGACCGAGATCCGTCCCGGCGACCTGATCTGGTGCAACTGCGGGCGCCGCCACTGGCACGGTGCGACCGACAAGACGGCGATGCAGCACGTCGCCATCCAGGAAGCCCAGAATGGCTCTCCGGTCGAGTGGATGGAGCCCGTCACGGACGACGTCTACCTCGCCGGTCCGGTCAAGAAGGACTGATCTCCCCTGTTTCACCCGCTCGGGGAGCGTTTTCACGCGATGCATTCCGGAAAAGCGATCGGAACTGAGCGCCCCTTCGGGCCATTCCGGGAAATGCTAATCTGGCCTCCTGTACCCGCCACGACAACGCCCGGCATCTCCGCCAGGGGCGCCGACAGGAGGATGCATCCGCCGCATGAACTACAGGGACGTGATTCGGCAGTACCCGGCAATACTGGCCTTCGGCTTCATCGCGATCTTCTCGGGCAACCTGGGCCAGACCTTCCTGGTCGGCTATTTTCAGCCCGCGATTGCCGAGGCCTTTTCCCTGAGCAGCGGGGAGTTCGGCATCGCCTATTCGCTGCTCACGCTGACCTCGGGGTTTCTGATCTTCTTCATCGGCCCCATGCTCGACTGGATTGCGCCGCGCCGCTTTGCCGTCTTCGTGGTGCTGGGCATGAGCCTCGGCATCCTGCTGTTGACCCTGTCACCCTGGCTGGGCGCGGCCCTGGCGGGGCTGGGGCTGATCCGCTTCTGCGGTCAGGGGCTGTTCACGCACCTCGGCACGACGACCGTCGCCAAGCAGGTGCCCGAGGCACGCGGCAGCGCCCTGGCCCTGGTGACGCTGGCCATGCCTGTCGGCGAGGCCGTGCTGCCGTCGATCACCACCGGCGCCCTGCAGCTGATCAGCTGGCGGGAACTGCTCTGGACGCTGCTCGGCATCCTGCTGGTGGTCTGGCTGCCCCTGCTCGCCCGGGCGCCTGTCGGGCCCGCGACGGCCCCCGCAACGCCCCGCGACGCGCCACGAGCGAGCGCCCACTCGCCCCGCCCCCTGATGGACACCCGCTTCTGGCGGCTGAGCCTGATGATGCTGTCGATCGCCATCGTCAACACGGGCATCTTCGTCTTCCAGAGCGAATTGACCGCCGAGTTCGGCGCCAGTCCCGCGGTCTTTGCGCTCGGCTTCGCGCTGGCGGCCTCCGGGCGCGTCATCGGCTCGCTGATCGCCGGGCGTCTCGTCGACCGGCTCGGGGCCTCGCTCATGGGGCGGGTCTATCTGCTGCCGCTCGTCGCCGGGCTGCTCGTCGCCATCGCCCTGGAGAACGGCTACGGCATCCTCGCCTACATGCTGCTCTCCGGGCTGGTCACCGGCATGCAGGAGCCCACCGTCACCAGCCTGCTCATCCAGCTGTGGGGCAGCGACAACCTGGCGAAGCTGCGTTCGGTGTTCTCGGCCGGCATGGTGTTCGCCTCCGGCCTGGCCCCGGCCTTCTTCGGGGTACTGCTGGACGCCGGCGTGGCGTTCGTCACCATCCTGGCGCTGATGGCGGCCATGGTGACCCTGGGCTGGCTGCTGGCCTGGCAGCCGCTGAAGGAGGCCGCCCGCCAGCCGGCGTGAGGCCTGTCACTGGAGCCCGGCCAGGCCGGCTGTCTTCAGGTATCGAGGCAGTTGATCCGGTAGCGCTCGGTGTCCTTCTTCAGGGCCATGTGGCCGTTGACCTCGTTGTAGAAGAAGGCGCGGCCCTCTCCAGACGGCAGCGTGTAGCGCCCGCAGACGCCGTAATCGTTGTTGACCTTCTTGTCGATGGTCACCGAGACGGTCTGGTCGGTACCCAGGGTGTCGGCGATATGGCCGGCGACACGCTCGTCGAGCCGGTCTTCCGACAGCAGGTAGCTGCCCGCGACCAGAATCGCCGAGACGACCATGACGAGACACGACACGATCAGATTCTGCATGGATGTCTCCCGAACTCTTGATGTCAGAGAAGACGGAGGCTTCCCTCCGGTCGGGACGGATTATACGCCAGGCCCCTTTGCCTCAGGTGCGGCCCGGTGACGCATTGCCGGCCGCCCGCCGTTCCGCCCACAGCCCCAGGGCGAAGATCACCAGCCCCGCGGCGGCCAGCGAGGCGCCGACCAGCCCGGTCGAGGACCAGGCGAAGCCCTGCTTGACGGTCACCCCGGCCAGCCAGGCGCCCAGCGCGTTGGCGCCGTTGAAGGCGGCATGGTTGAGCGAGGCGGCCATGGTCTGGGCGTCCTCGGCGACATCCATCAACCGGGTCTGCAGGGTCGGCCCCAGCGCCATGCTGGTGCCCACCAGGCCGACGAACAGCAGCCCCCAGGCCACGCTGTTGGCGGCCACATAGAACAGCCCCTGCACCACCAGGCACCAGAGCAGGATGCCGGGGATCGCCCGCATCAGGTTCCTGTCGGCGGCACGCGCACCGACCAGGTTGCCGAGGATGGTGCCGACGCCGAACACCACCAGCACCAGCGGCCCCAGCGATTCGTTCATGCCGGCCTGTTCGGTCAGGGTCGGCATGACGTAGCTGAACACCGCAAACATGCCGCCGAAGCCGATACCGGCGATGCCCAGCGTGAACAGCACACGCTGCTTGACCAGCGCACCGAGCTCGCGCTTGGGGCTGGCCTGCGGATCGGCCGGCGACGCCGGGACCCACAGCCGGATCAGCAGCGCGGTGAGCAGGGCGATACCGCCCACGCCGGCGAAGGCGACCTGCCAGCCGAGCAGATTGCCCGCCCAGGTGCCCAGCGGCGCACCGACCAGGATCGCCGTGGTCAGCCCCAGCATCACCCGGCTCACCGCCCGGGCCCGTTCATCGATGGGCACCGCCGCCGCCGCGACCAGCGCGGCGACGCCGAAATAGGCGCCGTGGGGCAGCCCGGCGAGAAAGCGCAGCAGCACGAAGGCCCCGAAGCCGGGCGCGAAGGCGCTGGCGATGTTGCCGATGGCGAACACCAGCATCAGCGCGATCAGCAGGGCCCGCCGCGGCAGCCGCGCCGCCAGCGCGGAGATCAGCGGTGCCCCGACCACCACGCCCAGCGCATAGCTGCTGATGGCGTAGCCGACATCGGGTACCGGCACCTGCAGGTCATTCGCCACCCGGCTCACCAGTCCCATGATCACGAACTCTCCGGTACCGATGCCGAATCCGCCCAGCGCCAGGGCGAACTCAGCGAGGCGCGGGCGGGTGACCGGCGCAATGGCGGCCTGCGTCATGAGGACTCTCCCTGTGCGATGGTGCGGTGTGCGGCGGGCCGATGGCGGCCCGGCGCTGACAAGCGCGCCATTGTTCCAGAAATGCGACTTACGTATAAGATCCGGACGTCATCGAGTCGGGACGGCGGCCTCACCGGGAGATGCGCGCCATCAGCAGCGTCGGTAGCAGCGCCGCCAGGAACAGCAGCGCCACGCTCAAGAAGCTCTCGCGAAAGCCCATCATCTGGCTCTGCAGGGCGATCACCTGGTCGAGATAGCGCCCGGCGACGGCCTGGCGTTCCGGCTCGGCCAGCCCGCTCTGGGCCAGCAGCGACGTGCTCGCCTGCAGGAAGGCCGTCGTGGCGGTGTGGGTGCCGTCCTGGGCGGCGGTGAAGGCCTGGGCGTAGCGCTGGGTACTGTGACTCAGCAGCAGCGACAGCCCGTTGACGCCGAACGCGCCGCCCAGCTGGCGCACGAAGTTGATCGCCCCGCTGCCCTGCCCCAGCAGGACCGGCGGCAGGGCCGCCAGGGCGCCGGCGTTGAGGCTGGGCAGCACCAGCCCCAGGCCGATGCGCCCGACCACGATCCAGCCGGCGAAGGTCCAGAACGGCGTGTCGGTGTCGGCGGCGGTCATCAGGAAACACGACAGCGCGAAGATGGCCAGCCCCAGGCTCATGGTCAGCGGCGGCGGCGTGCGGTCGGTGGCGCGCCCGGCGAGCGGGAAGACCAGCGCCAGCACGAAGCCGGCCGGCATCAGCAGCAGCCCCGAGCGGGTCGGCGTGTAGCCCTGGATGGTCTGCACGAACAGCGGAATGAGGTAGGTGGATCCGTAGATGCCGGCGCCGAAGATGAACGCCACCACCGCCGCGCTCGAGAACACCCGGCGCGAGAACAGGCCGAGGTTGAGCAGCGGGGTCGCGGTCTTCAGTTCCCAGGCCACGAAGGCGATGAAGGTCACGATGGCCACGCTGAACTCGACGAGGATGGCGTCCGAGCGCCAGCCCTCGCGCTGGCCGCTGGACAAGCCGTCGAGCAGGGTCACCAGAAATACCGTGAGCAGCGCGAAGCCGAGCCAGTCGAAGCGCCGGACCGGGCCGTCATGGGCGCGCCCCGGCATGAACAGCAGGCCCAGGAAGGGCCCCAGCAGGCTGAACGGCAGGGCGATGAAGAACACGTAGCGCCAGCTGAAGCTGTCGACCAGGATGCCGCCCAGGGTCGGCCCCAGGGCCGGCGCCAGCACCACGCCGATGCCGTAGACGCCCATGGCCGAGCCGCGCCGCTCGGGCGGAAAGACCTGGAAGATCACCTGCATCGCCAGCGGCTGCAGGATGCCCGCCGCCGCCCCCTGCAACAGCCGCGCGGTGATCAGCAGGGTCTCGCTGGTGGCCAGCCCGCCGAGGATCGAGGCGGCACTGAACACGCCCATGGCGATCAGGTAGGTGGCGCGCTGGCCCACCGCGTCCACCAGCCAGGCGTTGAGCAGCATGGTGCCGGTCATCGCCGCCAGGAAGCCGGTGGACAGCAGCTGCGCGGTGTCCTGGCCCATGCCGAAGGCGCCCATGATGTCGGGCAGCGCGACGTTGATGATGGTGGCGGTGAGCACCGTGGAGATGGTGCCCATCATCGCCGTCAGGGTCACCCAGTAGCGGTAGGCCGGGCCGTAGCGCGCGAACAGAGCGTCGATGCTGTCGGGACGCGCCGCCTCAGCCACCGGGGCGGGCCTCCAGCTCGGCCATCATCCCCGGCTTGAGCAGCCCGTCGCGCTGGGCCACGCTCACGCGCAGCGGCAGGCGCTGGGTGATCTTGGTGAAGTTGCCGCTGGGGTTGGGGCTGGGCAGCAGGGCGAACTCGCTGGTCGCGGCCTGCCCCACCCGCTCGACGGTCCCGGTGAAGGTCCGGTCGGGCAGCGCATCCACATGCACCGCCACCGACTGGCCCGGCGCGAAGTGGCGAATGGCGGTCTCCTTGACGTTGGCCTCGACGCGCACCGCCTGCGGGTCGTGCACCATGGCCAGTCGCTGGCCGACGCTGACGTACTCGCCGGGATCGACGAAGACCCGGTCGACGACGCCGTCGAAGGGCATGCTCAGGGTGCGGTCGTCGAGATCCAGTCGCGCCTGGTCGCGCTGCGCGCGCAGGGCATGGGCCTGGGCCTCGAGGCCCGCCAGCCGGCGCCTGAGCACGCCGAGCTGCTCGCGATCGGCACGCGCCTCGGCGAGGGCCGCCTCGGCGTTGTGCAACCGGGCCCGGGCGCTCTTCACCGCCTCCCGGGCGGTCGCCAGCGCCGTGCGCGTCTTGTCGGCCCGGGCCTGGTTGACCGCGCCCTGCCCGACCAGCCTGGCGGCGCGCCGGTCGTCGAGGCGCGCCAGATCACGCTCCGCCTGTGCCGAGCTCAGCGCCGAGCGGGCGGCATCGATTTCGGCCTGCCGGGCCTCGATGGCGCTGCCGGTCTGATGGTCGACCATGGTGAGCCGCGCGCGAGTCTCGTCACGCTCGGCGACCAGCGCCTGGAGGCGGGCGTCGAGCTCCTCGACACGCAGCCGGTTGCGGCGCTCGTCGAGCGTCACCAGCACCTGCCCCTGGCCGGCCGTGTCGCCGGCGATCACCCTGACGCCGGTCACCCGCCCGGCCACCTGGCTGCCCAGCACCACCATGTCGGCGGCGACCCGGGCATCGATGACGTTGACGTGGGTCAGCTGCCGATAGAGCCAGCCGCCGCCCGCCCCCGCCACGCCCAGCACCAGCGCCACGATCAGGCCCAGGCGCCAGCGTCGTCGCGCCGGCCGGGCCGGCTCGGCCGCCGACTCCGTGCTCATTCCCCGCGCTCCGGTTCGTCGGCCCCCAGGCGCACGGCGAGGCGCTCGAGCACGGCGAGGCAGGTATCCAGGGCCTCCGGGTCGATATCGTCGAAGAGCTCGGCGCGCACACTGGTCACCACCGTCTGGATGCGCTCGAGGATCGGCGTGGCGCGCGGGGTCAGTTCGACCACCTTGATGCGCCGGTCGCCGGGCACCGTCCGGCGCTCGATCAGGCCCTCGCTTTCCAGGGTATCCAGGGAGCGCACCAGGGTCGGCCCCTGGACGTTGACCGCCGCGGCCAGCGCCTTCTGGGTCAGCGGCTCGCGGGCCCGGGACAGCTGCCAGAGAATGCGCCAGCGCGACTCGGTCAGGCCGTAGGGCGCCAGGCGCCGGTCGATCTCGGCGCGCCACAGCCGGGCCACCTGGCCGAGCTGGGCGCCGAAGCGTTCGCGGGATGAGCTACCGGTAGTGGACATGGCAAATTGTTCCCCGACACATGAATAGCTAACGAACTATCATAGTGCCTTGCCACGCCCCCGGCCACCCCGTTCGTCGAGAATTCCGGGGTGGCCGATGCTCGCCGCCTCAGTCCCGCCGCAGCCGCCAGGGCAGCGTCTCGCCGGCCCGGAACGGCACCAGGTGCGCCTCGCCGCAGGCGAGGGTCTCCGGCACCGTGCACGGCTGGCGCTCGAGCTCGAGCGTGCCCTCGTTGAGCGGCAGGCCGTAGAAGCGCGGCCCGTTCTCCGAGCAGAAGGCCTCGAAGCGCTCGAGGGCGCCGATCGCCTCGAAGACGCTGGCGTACACTTCCAGCGCATGCGGCGCGTTGAACACCCCGGCGCAGCCGCAGGCGGTCTCCTTGGTATGGGCCAGGTGCGGCGCCGAGTCGGTGCCCAGGAAGAAGCGCGGGTGGCCGCTGGCCACGGCGTCGCGCAGCGCCTGCTGGTGGCTGCCGCGCTTGAGGATCGGCAGGCAGTAGAGATGCGGGCGGATGCCGCCGACCAGCATGTCGTTGCGGTTGTGGGCCAGGTGCTGCGGGGTGACCGTCGCCGCCAGGGTCTCGCTGCCCTCGAGCACGTACCGGGCGGCCTCGGCGGTGGTGATGTGCTCGAAGACCACCTTGAGGGCGGGGAACTGGCGGCGGATGTCCTCCATCACCGTATCGATGAACACCTTCTCGCGGTCGAAGATGTCCACCGCGGCGTCGGTCACCTCGCCGTGGATCAGCAGCGGCATGCCGATGCGCTGCATGGTCTCGAACAGCGGGTAGATCGCCTTGACGTCGCGCACGCCATGCGCCGAGTTGGTGGTGGCGTTGGCCGGATAGAGCTTGGCGGCGGTCAACAGGCCCCGGGCATGGCCCTCCTCCAGGGTCTGCGCGGTGACGCTCTCGTTGAGATAGCAGGTCATCAGCGGGGTGAAGTCGTGGCCCGCCGGCAGGGCGTCGAGGATGCGCCGCCGATAGGCCTCGGCCGCCTCCAGGGTGGTCACCGGCGGCGCCAGGTTGGGCATGACGATGGCCCGGGCGTAGACGGCGCTGGTGTGGGGCAGCACCGCGGCCATCAGGTCGCCGTCACGCAGGTGCAGGTGCCAGTCGTCGGGGCGGCGGATGCGCAGGGTGGAGGGGGATGCGGTCATCGGAAACTCCTGGCAGGCGTGAGCGAAGGGGCTCGTATCTTATCAGAGCCAAGAGTCGTAAGCCCGGCGGTGCTCGGTACACCGGTAGGGCAAGACGGTGCAGCAACCGGTCCAAACGCTATACCTGTCAATAAACATTTTCGTGGATAAAGTGTCGGGTATCGCATGCTCGTACCTATTGGTTCTCACCTACTCATCAACTGCATGACCAGAGGCATCTCACTCAATGGTCTCGAAAAGGCATCTCGAGTCATGACTTCCGCGAATGATCCCGCTTGGGGGAAAACAAACGCTGATGGCCTACCCTCTCACCACTTGGCCCATCACAGCATGGATGTGGCTGCCGTGCTGGAGCAGCTCGTTCAGCATCCGGTCATCGCCGTACGCCTGGCGCGTGCCGCCGGCCGAGCACTGACCCAGGCCGAGTGCCAATGGCTGGCGGCCTTCGCCTTTCTGCACGACATTGGCAAGCTCTCGCCACGCTTTCAGGCGAAAGCGTGGCCCCAGAACCGTCGGCGTGATCTGCGCAGCCACCTTGCCGAGGGTTGGCGCTGGCTGGATGGCCTGCACAAGCGCGGCGAGGCCATGGACGGGGCTGCCCATGAACTGCTGCAACCCCTGATTCCTCTGGAAGATGGGCTGGCGTGGTTTCGCGCGCTATTTGCCCATCACGGTCGTCCGACCCAACTGGAAAACTCGGCCAATTGGCCATCGGTAGCGGGTTACGACTGGTGCGCCGAAGAGAATCATATGGGCGAAGCGCTACACGCCTGGTTTGGCGATGCCGCCTGGGGGGATCCCGAGGCCCTGACCCGGCCACCGCTCATCCACCTTTTCGCCGGCTTGCTGGCACTGGCCGACTGGATCGGCTCGGACGAACGCGCCTTCTCGCATGAGTTGACGCTCGATATCGACGGCTACGCCGCGCGCGCCCGGAAACGGGCGATAACTGCCCTGCGCCGGGTAGGCATGACCGATACCGCCTGGCCGGATACGCCCCCGGATTTTGAAGCCTTGACCGGCTTCCACCGGCCCCACGGCGTACAAGCGCTGATCGGAGAACTGCCCACGACCACCGCGCTGGCCATTCTGGAGGCCGAAACCGGGTCGGGAAAAACCGAGGCCGCGCTCTGGCACTTTGCCCGGTTACGCTCAGCCGGTAGCGTCGATGCGCTCTATTTCGCGGTGCCGACTCGAGCCGCCGCCTGGCAGCTGTTCAAGCGCGTCGAGTGCATCATGCGACGGATCGGCGGCCCTGAAACGATTCTCGCCGTGCCCGGCCAGCTTCAGGCGGGTGAAGCCGAAGGCGTGCGACTGCCCGGCTTCGAGGTTCGCTGGGACGACGGACGGGAGCACTGGGCAGCGGAACACGCCACCCGCTTTCTCGCCGCGCCGGTGGCGGTGGGTACCATCGACCAGGTGCTGATCGCCGGCCTTCAGGCCAAACACGCCCATCTACGCGGGGCGGCACTGTCACGCAGCCTGCTGGTCATCGACGAGGTCCATGCCTCGGATACCTACATGAACCGCATCGCGCGCACCCTCGTCCGCGACCACATGGCGCTGGGCGGCCAGGCACTGCTGATGTCGGCGACCCTGGGGTCGGTGGAGCGCGCTGAATGGCTCAGCCAATCGCTGCCTGGGCTGGAACAGGCAAGACACAGTGCCTATCCGGCGCTCTGGCACTCGGGCAGTGACGAGCCACTGCAAGCCGAGGGCGCCAACAGTGCCGGTGTAAAAACGGTGAGACCACGACTCGAGCCGACCATGGACCCGTCACGCTGCGCCCGCCTCGCACTCGAGGCGGCACACAGTGGCGCCCGCGTGCTGGTGATTCGCAACACCGTGGATCAGGCTGTCGCCACCTGGCAGGCCATCTGCGACGTCGCGCCGCAACTCTGTCTCCAGGTAGAAGGTCAGCCGGCGCTACACCACAGCCGCTTCGCGGCAGAGGATCGACGCCGCCTCGATGCCGCCGTGGAGCGAGCCTTCGGCAAAGGCGCGCCGGCGCGGCCAGTCATCGCGGTGGGAACTCAAACGCTCGAACAGTCATTGGATATCGACGCGGACATCCTGATGACCGACCTCTGCCCGATGGATGTTCTGCTCCAGCGCATTGGCCGCCTTCATCGCCATGAGCGACCCCGGCCTGCGGGATTCGAGCAACCCGTGGTGCATATTCTCTGCCCGGAGAGTGGCCTGGATGCGCTGGCTCGCAATCAGCACTTCGAGAACGGTCTAGGCGCCTGGCAGAGCCAGGGCGTACTGTGCGGGATCTATATGGATCTGCGTATCATCGAGGCCACAAGGCGGCTGGCGGAAACCCGCGAATGCTGGTGCATCCCAGAACATAATCGCGAACTCGTGGAACTGGCCACCCACCCCGAAGCGCTGGACGCGATCGATGTCGAGATGGGCTGGCAAACGTATACCCAGGCGGTCGTCGCGACGACGCTCGCTGAAGATCAGCACGCCCGCATGCTGGTGCTACAACGCACGGCACCCTTTCCGGAACGCTTTCCCGACGCGGACGAGACGGTACAGACGCGACTGGGCGCGCTCGGCCCGCTCTGGGAACTGCCACCTGACACGCTCGGGGCATTCGGCCTGCCGGTGAGCCGTCTGGCGCCGCCGGCCCACTGGTGCAAAGGCCTGAGCGGGGAAGAGATGATCAGCGTCACGACCACGAATAACGGCCTAACCATCAACGTCGGCGAACGGCACTTCACTTATGACCGTGCCGGACTAAAACCGCCAATAAGGGAGCATTAAAAGCTGATGCCTGACCGATATGAACACACTCGCCCATAAGGATGACTCGGGTTGACCGTTTCACGCTGGCAGTGTTAAAGAAGGTAACCTAAGAAACATTAGACAACACGCAACGTGCTTCAGAGCTAGGCATTGCGGAGGGAGGGTGTGGGCAAGATGACCGACGCACAAGGCGATACCACGCTCCAGACCAACCTATTGACCGACCCGCTGTTCAGCGTCGATGACGGCCGAAAGCTCTCGCTGCCCGAGCTTTTCGCCGGGCTGGCCGAAGGCAGGGTCACGTGTCTTGCACGCCTGCGCGCCCATCAACGCACGGCCTGGCACATGTTCAGCGTACAGCTGGCGGCACTGGCGCTCGACCGCGGCGGACGCCAGGAACTACCGGGAAGCGCTGCCGACTGGACCACACTGCTGCGCGGGCTTTCCCATGCCGATACCGGCATCGAGGGCGATGCCCCCTGGCAACTGGTGGCAGAAGACCGCAACGTGCCTGCTTTTCTTCAGCCACCCGACCCCGGCGGACTGAAGTGGTCGCCGGTGGCCACCCCGGATGCACTCGACCTTCTCATCACCTCGAAGAACCACGACCTCAAACGAGAGATCGCGCTATCCGCCGATGCCGAGGACTGGGTTTTCGCGCTGATCAGTCTGCAAACCATGGAAGGCTATGGCGGCAGCGCCAATTACGGCATTGCACGCATGAACGGCGGCTCCTCCAGCCGCGCCTTCATGGGTCTGATACCGGCCAAGGAAGACAATACACCGGATCCCGCTGCCTGGTGGCGACGGGATGTGTCGCTCTGCCTTGCCCATCGCGACGCCCCCGGGCCGATGACGCCCGGCAAGGCGGCGCTGCTCTGGTGTCACCCCTGGCCGGAGAACCAGTCACTCGCCGCCACCGAGCTGGATACATTGGCGATCGAGGTCTGCCGTCGTATCCGGCTCCTGCGGACCGCCAATGGCACACTGCGGGCAGAGCGTGCCGGTTCGCGAAGCGCGCGCGTCGATGCCAGCGCCTTCAGGGGCGTGCTCGGCGACCCCTGGGCGCCGGTCTCCGTCGACACCAAAGCGCCCAAGGCACTGACCATCAGCGAAGGTCGTTTCGACTATCGCCGCCTTGTCGATCTTCTGCTCTCAGGCAACTGGGTCTTGCCATTGGCCGCCCGTCTGCAGCCCAAGGAATCGGCGGATCGAATGCTGCTACTGACCGAAGCGCTCGCCAGAGGCAATTCAGCGACCTATGGCCTTCGCTCACGGCTCTTGCCGTTGCCCCAAAAAGCGGTTGCAAGAGGCTTGTTCGGCCAGCAAAGCCACAGTCTCAGTGCGGCAGCCGAGCGTCAGATGAGCGAAATCGCTACTGCCGACGCGGCACTGCGCGAGGCCGTGGCACTGTATGCCGCCGATGGCGACCCCGACGCGGTCGGCCGCGATGAACGTCGCCGAGCCAGCGCTGCCCGGCACCGCCTGGATGCCGCCGCCGATACCCTCTTCTTCGACTATCTCTGGGATCGTGCTGACCCGGAGACCGAGGACACCGCTTGCCAAGCATTTCGTGCCCAGCTGGTGGAAACATCACGCTGTGAGTTGGCCCGCGCCTTTGAAGCCATCCCCTGCGCCAGCGTGTGGAGCGCCCGCGCCCGCGTACGCGCCGAGCGCTGCCTGAACGGCAAACTGCGCCAGGGCGAACTCATCTAACCGGAGCGTCAGTATGGAGACACCCACCCAACAGCCAGCCGCGCTCGCGGAAGACGCCCCGCACAGCGTCGCGCTCGCTATTGCCGGCATGATGAAAACCTTTGGCAGCGGCGAAATGAGCGCACTGCGCCGCCTGGATTCCGCAGCCGTCGTGCCCGCTTACTGGCGCCTGGCCGCGCGTCACCCGGTGCTGGAGCAGCGCCGCGATAGCTGGTCGCCCATCGTTCAAGCGCTCGCCCTACTGACACCGAAAGGGCCGCCGGAAGAGCGCGGCGAACTTCACGACCCCGAGCGAAAGCTGGGCACGGCACTCTGCGACGGCGGTCAGGCGTCGTGGCCCACCGAAGGCGACGCGCGTCCGCTTCTCAGTGAGCCGCGGTTTGCTCGGCTGCTGGCCGCACGCGGCCAGCAGCGCCAGGTACTCCTGCTGCGCGCCGTGCGCATGCTCGCCGCCAGTCGCGAGCCCGGGCAGGGTGTCGATGTCGGCGATCTTGCCTGGCGCTTCGTGGATGCCGATCCGCAGCGCCTTGCGGCCCCCTATTACCAACGTCTTGACCGTGCCGAGCGCCTGTCAGGCAACACGCCCATCGAGAAGGGACCCGGCGATGAATAATCCGCGCTTTCTGCAGATCCACACCCTCACCACTTACCCGGCAGCACTGCTCAATCGCGATGACAGCGGCCTGGCCAAGCGCCTGCCTTACGGCGGGGTGATCCGCACCCGCATCAGCTCGCAGTGTCTGAAACGCCACTGGCGCATCGCCGAAGACCCTCATGCACTCAGCGCCATCGATGGTGCCAGTCTGGCGTTTCGCTCGCGGGAGCTGGTCAGCCGCAAAGTCTTCGGCGACCTGGAGGCCCCCGAGGCCGTTATCGACAAGCTCGAGCCCGAGTTCCAGAAAGCCGTCTATGGCGACAAGGGCACCGCGAAGAGTGCGCGCCAGACACTACTGCTGGGAGAGCGTGAGCTTGCCTGGCTTTCCGCCGAAGCCCGGCGGCTGGCACAGGAAGCCAACGGCGATGCCGCGCAAGCCGCTACGCTGGCCGCCGGCTGGAAGAAAGATTTCCAGAAAAACATCAAGGTGATGCGGGAAGCGACGAGCCTACCCGGCGGCCTGACCGGCGCGCTGTTCGGGCGCATGGTCACCTCCGACCCCGAAGCCAACATCACCGCACCGGTGCACGTAGCCCACGCCTTCACGGTCCATGGCGAAGAGAGCGAAAGCGACTACTTTACCGCCGTCGACGACCTGGCCGAGGACGCGCCCGGTGCCGACACCATTCAGGAGACCGAGCTGACCTCGGGTCTCTACTATGGCTATGTCGTCGTCGATCTGGACGGTTTGAAGCGCAATCTGGGACTGGCCGCCGACGACCTGGCAGGCCCGGTACTGCATAACCTGATCCATCTGATCGCCGAAGTTTCACCCGGTGCCAAGCTCGGCTCCACCGCCCCCTATAGCCGCGCCTCCTTCATGCTGGCCGAGGCCGGCGACCGCCAGCCACGCTCGTTGGCCGAGGCCTTCCAACGCCCGGTGGCGTCCGACCCTGCTAGCGCCAGCAGCGCTCTCGTCAAGCATCTGGCAGCCATCGACGCGGCTTACGCCACCGGCGAAGAACGTCGCTTCCTCTCGCTGCACGATACACCGGTCGACGGTGCCCAGCGTAGCACCCTGAAGGAGCTGGCCGAATGGGCCGGCACGCTGCCCGGGCGGTTGTCATGAGCCGGCGCTGGCTCAGGCTCGAACTCGCCGCACCGCTCATGGCCTTCGGCGCGGTGGCCGTGGACCAGGTCGGCCCCACCTGGCGCTGGCCCGGCCGTTCGATGCTCACCGGCCTGCTGGCCAACGCGCTGGGGCTGGACTGGTCCGAACGCGCCGCCCATCAGGCGCTCCAGGACCGTCTGATCTGCGCTGCCGCCCTGCTGCGCGACGGGGATATACTCACCGACACCCAGAATGCCCAGTTGAGCAAGAGCGACCAAGGGTGGACGACCCGAGGAGCGCCCGAAGGCCGAGGTGGTAACTCATACAGTGCGCCACATCGCAGACAGCGTGACTTCCTCGCGGATGCCGAACTGGTTGCGGTACTGACGCTCACGCCAGCCGCACAGGAACCGTCACTCGACACGCTTCGGGACGCCCTGCTGCGCCCGGCAAGGCCCCTCTTTCTCGGCCGCAAGGCCTGCCTGCCCTCAAGACCGCTGGTGACGGCAACCGAGCACGATTTCATCGAGGCGGCGACCGCCCACGCGGCACTCGAACAGGTGGCCGGTGGCAAAGCAGCGCGTGCCTTCTGGCCCGAGGGAGAAGGCCCAGTGGGCGTGCGCAGTCATGAAGTCGCCGATATGCGCCACTGGCGTACCGGCCTGCACGGTGGGTCGCGCACCGTTCACGAAGGGCGACTGAAACAGGGGGTCTCGTGACGCTGCAACTCATACGATTGCCGGTCGATCTTGCCGAGCTGGCACGCATTGCGGGAGAACGCGGCTGGACGGGCGGGCGGCGGCAACACTTCGACGAAGGGGCTGCGTTACACCACCTGCTCGGAGAAACCTTTGGTGCTGGCGTCCTGCAGCCCTTTCGCCTGCGGGTAGCCCCGCGGCAGCGCCAGGGCCGGCTTTACGCCTATACCCGGCATGACAGCGCAGAACTCGTGGAAACCGCCACCATCGCCGCCACGCCGGAAGTGATGACCGCCCTGTCGCTCCAGGCACTCGAAACCAAGACCATGCCGAATGCCTGGCGAGCCGGCCAACGTATCGGTTTCGACGTCCGCCTGCGCCCCACCGTCAGGCTCTCTTCCGCCATCGAGGCACCGTCCGATCGAACCGGCAACCGTCATCACGGCTTCCCCAAGGGAGCAGAAATCGATGCCTTCTTGGCAGAGGCCCTGAGACATCCACAGCGGGACACGATGATGCACCAGGGCCGTAGTCGCGAGGCGGTCTATCGGGTCTGGCTGGCCAAGCGTCTGGGAGACGCCGCTGACCTCGAAGAAGCACGACTGGTCAGTGCTCAGCGGGTCATGGCGGCACGTGGCGGCAAAGCACGGGAAGCCTGCGATATCGTCATGCACGGCACGCTCTCCATTACCGATACGCAACGCTTTGCCGATCTGCTCACCCGAGGGATCGGTCGTCACCGCGCCTACGGCTACGGCATGCTCCTGTTGAGCCCGCCAAAAGCCGCGACAGGAGACTGAACAGCGATGCTGGTCGGCCGCCTTGGACTCGACACTGCGCGTATCCCGCACGCCGACCGCCATGGGCTGGCCTGGCTGGACCGTGGCCGGCTGGAAGTCGAGGATGGCTGCCTACGCTTCGTGACCGCAGGCGGCACGCTGCCTGCCGGAGACTATCAGCTCCCCCATCAAACCATCTCCGCGGTGCTGCTCGGCCCTGGCTCATCGGTCTCCCACGACGCGCTGCGCTTGCTGGGGCGTCACGGCTGCGTGCTGTGTGCGGTTGGCGTCGAAGGGGTGCGCTTGTACACCATGCCCCCGCTGGGCCCGGACACCTCGGCACTCGCCCGCCGCCAGACCGAACTCTGGGCGGCCAAGGGCAAGCGGCTGGCAGTCGCCCGTCGCATGTACGCCCTGCGCTTCGACACCATCGTGCGAACGCGCGATATCGAGGTGCTGCGCGGCATGGAAGGCACGCGCATCAAGAAAGCCTATGCCCTGGCCGCCGAGCGCTACGGTATCGCCTGGCGCGGCAGGCGCTATGATCGCGCCAACCCCAACGCAACCGACCTACCCAATCAGGCGCTGAATCACGCGGCCGTCACCATGCAGGCAGCCGCCGCCATCGCCGTTGCTGTGACAGGCACGATCCCTCAATTGGGTTTCATCCACGAGGACTCCGGCCAGAGCTTCGTTCTCGACATCGCCGACCTACGGCGCCATGACCTGGTACTGGATATCGCCTTCGGTGCCGCCAAGGACGCCGAGCAGCGCCCGGACACCATTGATCGCCTGGTGCGCCGTCGTGCCGCCGAGATATTCCGCCGCCAGGCGGTCATTCCCTCGATGATCGACGCCATCAAGACGGTACTGACCGACAACGATGCCCCGGAAGACACTCAGGACTCACCCGTGAAGCAGACCTCCTGACATGCCACTTTGCGTCATCGTCACACGCGATGTCGAAGCCCGCTATCGCGGCTTTCTGGGGTCGGCAATGCTGGAACTCTCGCCTGGCGTCTATGCCAATCCGCGCATGACCAAAGGCGTCAGGGAACGGACCTGGAACGTGCTGAGCGACTGGCACCAACAACTGGGCCGGGGCTCCATCACCATGTGCTGGGCCGATGCCAATGCGCCAGGCGCCATGGGCCTGAAAACGCTTGGCGAACCCCCAAAAGATATTGTCGAACACGAAAGTATCCTGCTGGTTCGGCGCCACCTTTCCTCACCACCAGAGCAGGACTGAGGACTCCGGCTCTTTAACAACTCAGCAAAATCAAATACTTTTCCTATAGAGGCTTCCCCGCACCCGCGGGGATCGACCCGCCGCAACGTCGGAAAGCAATGCGGCCACCAGGGCTTCCCCGCACCCGCGGGGATCGACCCTTGATTGCGTCGGTGTGTGACTAAAGCTCGACGGCTTCCCCGCACCCGCGGGGATCGACCCGGCTCGGCCGCGCCGCCGGTGAGCGAGAGATAGGCTTCCCCGCACCCGCGGGGATCGACCCTGCTGACCGGCGTACTGCCATTGCGACAGCTCGGCTTCCCCGCACCCGCGGGGATCGACCCGAGGCGCCGACCCCGCAGGACCTCGAAGACGCGGCTTCCCCGCACCCGCGGGGATCGACCCAGGACAGATCGTGACGTAGGGGCGGCGGTCGAGGCTTCCCCGCACCCGCGGGGATCGACCCAGGTTGAGGTCCTTGAGCTTCTTGGGGAGTGCGGCTTCCCCGCACCCGCGGGGATCGACCGTTCAACGAGCAGCTGCGCAAGATGACCACCGAGGCTTCCCCGCACCCGCGGGGATCGACCCTCGCACAGACGCATGCTGTCGGCGACCAGGTCGGCTTCCCCGCACCCGCGGGGATCGACCCCCGCTCTTGATCTGGCCGCCGTCGATGAAGGCGGCTTCCCCGCACCCGCGGGGATCGACCCGCGTTGATCGTGTCGTGCTCGGAGTCGGCCCAGGCTTCCCCGCACCCGCGGGGATCGACCCACGAGAGCCACGCCGAAGCCCTGTGCGAGGCGGGCTTCCCCGCACCCGCGGGGATCGACCCTCGTCCGGATCAGGCTCGGGTATGCGGATCCGGGCTTCCCCGCACCCGCGGGGATCGACCCCGTCCAGCAGGTGGTCGCGGCTCGGGGTGCGGGGCTTCCCCGCACCCGCGGGGATCGACCCACTGGAGATATCGAGATCCGCGATGCCGAGCGGGCTTCCCCGCACCCGCGGGGATCGACCCCCCGAGCCGGAGGCTGCCGCCATCCTCGCCGAGGCTTCCCCGCACCCGCGGGGATCGACCCTCCGGCGGGTAGCCGTTCTCGCCGCCGACTGGGGCTTCCCCGCACCCGCGGGGATCGACCCTCGGCCTCCTCCATCGACGCCGAACTCATGTCGGCTTCCCCGCACCCGCGGGGATCGACCGCGTCTGGTCGAGATCGACCAGATGGACGTCATGGCTTCCCCGCACCCGCGGGGATCGACCCAGGCTGCCACCCGCGATGCGCGTGATCGCCTTGGCTTCCCCGCACCCGCGGGGATCGACCCGCCTTCCAGACCGGGCGGATTTCGGAGACGGGGGCTTCCCCGCACCCGCGGGGATCGACCGACTGCTCACCTCGCTCGGCAAGACCACGGCATGGCTTCCCCGCACCCGCGGGGATCGACCCCGGCCCTCCGCTGTTCCGTGTGCTGGCGCTTGGGCTTCCCCGCACCCGCGGGGATCGACCCCGCTCGTTCTCGGCCAGGTCGTGGGCCTCGACGGCTTCCCCGCACCCGCGGGGATCGACCCGACCTGTGCATCGACGTTGGCCTGGCCGGCAAGGCTTCCCCGCACCCGCGGGGATCGACCCCGGCAGGCCGATGCCGCCCTCGTGGCCGTAGCGGCTTCCCCGCACCCGCGGGGATCGACCCCACGCGACGTGCTGGACGTAGGCGTCGGTGTCGGCTTCCCCGCACCCGCGGGGATCGACCCTTCCCGAAAGTGTATTGGGGGTTGATCTTTGAGGCTTCCCCGCACCCGCGGGGATCGACCCCAAACCGCAAGGACACCGCGTTCGAGTATTACGGCTTCCCCGCACCCGCGGGGATCGACCCTCGTGGCGGCGCTGGGATACGGCTGGCTGGCGGGCTTCCCCGCACCCGCGGGGATCGACCCATGCCTGGAGTCACGAAGCCGTGCGCGAAGCCGGCTTCCCCGCACCCGCGGGGATCGACCCCAGCATGTCGCCCCAGTAGGTGCCGCCGCCGGGGCTTCCCCGCACCCGCGGGGATCGACCCCAGCAGAAGGAAATAGCCATGCTGTCACACCTGGCTTCCCCGCACCCGCGGGGATCGACCCCTTGTCCGAACGCGTGCCGATGACACCGGCGAGGCTTCCCCGCACCCGCGGGGATCGACCCTCGTCATGGAAGCTCACAAGCTGCGCAAGCAGGGCTTCCCCGCACCCGCGGGGATCGACCCTGGTTAGCCTCTGTGCTGAGGTCGCTGGGTGTGGCTTCCCCGCACCCGCGGGGATCGACCCGTGAAGCACATCGAGGACGGCCTGGTCGCCGCGGCTTCCCCGCACCCGCGGGGATCGACCCCTTGATCAGCGCGGTCGTTGAAGCCTCCATGTGGCTTCCCCGCACCCGCGGGGATCGACCCGAGGCCAATGGCATCGAGGTGGCGGCAGAGGAGGCTTCCCCGCACCCGCGGGGATCGACCCGCACCACCGGCAAGGTCATCACCGGGCCGTCGGGCTTCCCCGCACCCGCGGGGATCGACCCAAGTATTCCCGCAAGCAGACGTGCAGCCGCAAGGCTTCCCCGCACCCGCGGGGATCGACCCCACACGCGGTACTGGGCGCGCTTCTTGCTGATGGCTTCCCCGCACCCGCGGGGATCGACCCTGGACTGGCTGGCTATTCCAGTCGATGGCTGCGGCTTCCCCGCACCCGCGGGGATCGACCCGTATTGCCGAGCGTGCCGAATGCGGACTTGTAGGCTTCCCCGCACCCGCGGGGATCGACCCATCGAGCACCAGGGCCTGCAGTACGTCATCTAGGCTTCCCCGCACCCGCGGGGATCGACCCTGCACCACCCACAGGGCGAAGGCATCCGACTTGGCTTCCCCGCACCCGCGGGGATCGACCCGCGTCTTGCCCGAGCCACGGCCACCGTAGGCGGGCTTCCCCGCACCCGCGGGGATCGACCCGTGCGGCCAGTGAATTGGTATTCGGGGTTGAAGGCTTCCCCGCACCCGCGGGGATCGACCCACCCGGGGCCGCGACTTCTTCGTCGGCGACATGGCTTCCCCGCACCCGCGGGGATCGACCCCGGTCACCTTGATGTGCACCGCGGCCTGGTGGGGCTTCCCCGCACCCGCGGGGATCGACCCCTGTGCGCAGTGCGGATAGATCCTCGCCGCGGGGCTTCCCCGCACCCGCGGGGATCGACCCGACGTGGGCCACATCAAGTTCACGATCGGCAGGGCTTCCCCGCACCCGCGGGGATCGACCTTACGGCGATGGCGAAATAGATGACAGAGTCAGGGCTTCCCCGCACCCGCGGGGATCGACCCCAGCAAACCGGCGACGTACCCTCCGTCAGCCCGGCTTCCCCGCACCCGCGGGGATCGACCCGACTGGCGGATCGTGAATGGACTCGAAGCCGGGGCTTCCCCGCACCCGCGGGGATCGACCCGTTGATCCACTCACTCATACAGCCTCCCGTATGGCTTCCCCGCACCCGCGGGGATCGACCCCGGCCACCGGACCCCGAATGGGTCGCCCGCGTGGCTTCCCCGCACCCGCGGGGATCGACCCGAGTCAAACGCCCGATTGGTCGCCTCCCCGGCGGCTTCCCCGCACCCGCGGGGATCGACCCTGGTTGATGGTGTCCAGCAGCGCCCCGCCGACGGCTTCCCCGCACCCGCGGGGATCGACCCTGCAAGAAGCCCTGTCCGGTATCGAGGACGAAGGCTTCCCCGCACCCGCGGGGATCGACCCTTGTTGATGGTGTCCAGCAGCGCCCCGCCGACGGCTTCCCCGCACCCGCGGGGATCGACCCTGCCAGCCGGCTTTTCTGATGCCTTCATCACGGGCTTCCCCGCACCCGCGGGGATCGACCCTCGGCGATGGTGGATGCGCGGAATGTTGGCTCGGCTTCCCCGCACCCGCGGGGATCGACCCTGGACAGGGACGCTGTCCCAATCGACTGCTGCGGCTTCCCCGCACCCGCGGGGATCGACCCAGGACGCCGACACGATCCTTTTCCTCTACCGGGGCTTCCCCGCACCCGCGGGGATCGACCCGAGTTGTCGGTAGGCGCGCAGGTTGAAGACCTGGCTTCCCCGCACCCGCGGGGATCGACCCCAGCGGGACACCAGCCGGTCCCACAGCATGTCGGCTTCCCCGCACCCGCGGGGATCGACCCGAGGGCGTCCTCGCAAGACGGAGAGTGAGTGAGGCTTCCCCGCACCCGCGGGGATCGACCCCACTCGAAGGTGGGCAGGTCCACCCGGCCCGAGGCTTCCCCGCACCCGCGGGGATCGACCCTTGTTGATGGTGTCCAGCAGCGCCCCGCCGACGGCTTCCCCGCACCCGCGGGGATCGACCCGGCATCGACAATTCCGTGGTACTGCTGGGCGGGGCTTCCCCGCACCCGCGGGGATCGACCCGCGGTCGGCGAGCCGTCGTCGATCTGAATCTGGGCTTCCCCGCACCCGCGGGGATCGACCCGAAGAATTGGCCGCCAAGCGTGACCAACTGCGGCTTCCCCGCACCCGCGGGGATCGACCCCGAATGTCGGTAAACAAGGCCCCTTAGTAATGGGCTTCCCCGCACCCGCGGGGATCGACCCTCCAGCATCAGGGCGGCGACCGCCGCCACGGGGGCTTCCCCGCACCCGCGGGGATCGACCCTTCATACTGGCGTCCCCTCTCGGAGGATGTCGGGCTTCCCCGCACCCGCGGGGATCGACCCGATTTCCCGGCGGTGAATACGCGGGTCGATGCGGCTTCCCCGCACCCGCGGGGATCGACCCACGTTGGATATGCCCCCCGAGCAGCGGCAGTAGGCTTCCCCGCACCCGCGGGGATCGACCCTCCATGCCGAGTACGATTTCCCGGCGGTGAATGGCTTCCCCGCACCCGCGGGGATCGACCCTGGAAACGGGAGCGCATGGAATCAGTCCAGAAGGCTTCCCCGCACCCGCGGGGATCGACCCTACTGGAAAGAGAAGCAGGAAGGCATGAGGGTGGCTTCCCCGCACCCGCGGGGATCGACCCTTGGCGATGTTGGTGAGGTGGAACTTCAGCGCGGCTTCCCCGCACCCGCGGGGATCGACCCTACGCCGAGCAGACCCCGGCGGCGCTGCCGATGGCTTCCCCGCACCCGCGGGGATCGACCCTCATTCAGGTTCTTCTCGCTGATCGCCTGATCGGCTTCCCCGCACCCGCGGGGATCGACCCCTGTCTCATTCACCCGCTGTATCGCTCCGCGCGGCTTCCCCGCACCCGCGGGGATCGACCCCCCGCCCTCCATGCGGCCCTTGCGACCCTTGAGGCTTCCCCGCACCCGCGGGGATCGACCCTCAACCGGGAGATGGCCGTCGCCAGCCAGCGCGGCTTCCCCGCACCCGCGGGGATCGACCCAGCGTGGCCGGGCTGCGTGACCTCGTCGAATCGGCTTCCCCGCACCCGCGGGGATCGACCCAAATAGCCCGCTAGTTGCTTCGGTCTGGATGAGGCTTCCCCGCACCCGCGGGGATCGACCCCCAGGAGTAGTTATGGCTAAGTATCAGATTGGGGCTTCCCCGCACCCGCGGGGATCGACCCGCCACGTCATCTATCCGCTGCTCGATGCGCTCGGCTTCCCCGCACCCGCGGGGATCGACCCTAAAACGACTCTCAAGGCTGTGGGCTGGACGCGGCTTCCCCGCACCCGCGGGGATCGACCCTCGTCGTCCTCGCAATCTTCCAGCAGCGCCTCGGCTTCCCCGCACCCGCGGGGATCGACCCCGATCAGCCCCGACCGTCTCCTCGTCGTAGATGGCTTCCCCGCACCCGCGGGGATCGACCCCGTTGCCGACTGGTGGGGGAATATATCGTCGGGGCTTCCCCGCACCCGCGGGGATCGACCCTCTGCGTGGCGATTGCCGAGGTAAGTGACCGTGGCTTCCCCGCACCCGCGGGGATCGACCCATCCGAGCGAACGTCTCCGGATCTTCCTTGCGGGCTTCCCCGCACCCGCGGGGATCGACCCGCCCGGGGCAAGGGCAAGCTGTATTACCGCTGGGCTTCCCCGCACCCGCGGGGATCGACCCGCGGGCCCGGTCGTTCTTGCCGCCGGCATTGAGGCTTCCCCGCACCCGCGGGGATCGACCCGACGAAGGGGAATCAAGCTAAAGTCTTGATTCGGCTTCCCCGCACCCGCGGGGATCGACCCTTGCTGGGGCCTTCCGCTTGCACCTCATTGCCGGCTTCCCCGCACCCGCGGGGATCGACCCTCAGTCCGGAAGAGATTGAGCGGCGCCTGGGCGGCTTCCCCGCACCCGCGGGGATCGACCCGTGTCACGTCGCTTGACGGCATGACGCAATACGGCTTCCCCGCACCCGCGGGGATCGACCCGCCCAGCGCATCCTGGCTGTATCCCTGCTGTCGGCTTCCCCGCACCCGCGGGGATCGACCCGCATCAGGGACCGGGCCATCGGTGTCGACGAGGGCTTCCCCGCACCCGCGGGGATCGACCCAGGTAGGCAGCCAAGCGCTCGTCTTGCTCGGCGGCTTCCCCGCACCCGCGGGGATCGACCCGAGCAAGTCAGTAGCCCCAACACCGCACTGACGGCTTCCCCGCACCCGCGGGGATCGACCCTCGGACCGACTCCAGGAGCTGGCCAAGCAGACGGCTTCCCCGCACCCGCGGGGATCGACCCTCTGGAAAAGCGCGCCCACGACCATGGCGAAAGGCTTCCCCGCACCCGCGGGGATCGACCCTCGCCCATGGCGAGCATCGGTGACACGCTGGCGGCTTCCCCGCACCCGCGGGGATCGACCCCTGATCCGCCTGGGCACCATCGCCGAGGTCGAGGCTTCCCCGCACCCGCGGGGATCGACCCGAGCGGGCCCTGCGTGACCGGCAGCCGGCATTGGCTTCCCCGCACCCGCGGGGATCGACCCGGTGACGGTGGCGCTACCAAACCGGGTGCGGAGGCTTCCCCGCACCCGCGGGGATCGACCCGGTGACGGTGGCGCTACCAAACCGGGTGCGGAGGCTTCCCCGCACCCGCGGGGATCGACCGACCCACGAGGTCCACTTGCCCGTCGATCAGCGATAGGGCTTCCCCGCACCCGCGGGGATCGACCCGAGCTGGCGGCAGCGCTCGGCAACAACCCCGAGGCTTCCCCGCACCCGCGGGGATCGACCCTGCTCGATTAGCGACAGCTCCTTCTCGCCCTGGGCTTCCCCGCACCCGCGGGGATCGACCCTCACACCCAACCAGACCAAGGCCGGGAGCCTCGGCTTCCCCGCACCCGCGGGGATCGACCCGGAGAGATCGTACTGGATGGTATCGCCCGCCGGGCTTCCCCGCACCCGCGGGGATCGACCCGGCCGAGGTGACGTATACCGCGAGTGGCACGAGGCTTCCCCGCACCCGCGGGGATCGACCCAGCGCGTAGCGGGCCTCGACCAGCTCGTTGAGGGCTTCCCCGCACCCGCGGGGATCGACCCCAGGGCATCATGCACTACGACCTGGGCCTGCGGGCTTCCCCGCACCCGCGGGGATCGACCCGGTGTAGGTGCGCGTGCCGGCCTGCAGCACCCGGCTTCCCCGCACCCGCGGGGATCGACCCGAGCGCGAGGCGGCGATCATCGACTTCAGCGAGGCTTCCCCGCACCCGCGGGGATCGACCCGCTGCATCGCTGGCAAATTCCCACGTCGATGCGGCTTCCCCGCACCCGCGGGGATCGACCCGCGGCTCGCAATAGCCGGGAGGCTCTACTGATGGCTTCCCCGCACCCGCGGGGATCGACCCTGGCAGCGCGATGGCTGGGACAAGACCTGGGAGGCTTCCCCGCACCCGCGGGGATCGACCCCAGGACGACCGCCGCGCCGCCGGCAGCATCTAGGCTTCCCCGCACCCGCGGGGATCGACCCATGGCTTTGCGCATCTCTGCCGTTGGAATCGGGGCTTCCCCGCACCCGCGGGGATCGACCTTGCCAGTTCCATATCCTCTCCCTACTTTGCGAGGCTTCCCCGCACCCGCGGGGATCGACCCTGCTGGCCGTTGACGTTCTTGCTGACGTACTTGGCTTCCCCGCACCCGCGGGGATCGACCCTGGCGGCCGATCGCCACCGACGATTGCACCGTGGCTTCCCCGCACCCGCGGGGATCGACCCCAGACCATTGGCAGCCGTATCCGGCAGAAGCGGGCTTCCCCGCACCCGCGGGGATCGACCTTTCCCCTCCAGTCTGTCCCGTTCTCCAGCGCCGGCTTCCCCGCACCCGCGGGGATCGACCCCCGCCACCGGAGGTGCCCGTCATGGATCTCGCGACTTCCCCGCACCCGCGGGGATCGACCCGGTGTCTTGGCCTGCTTGCGCGCCTCGCGAAGGGCTTCCCCGCACCCGCGGGGATCGACCCGTCTCTAGCGCGTCGCCCTTGCGGTATAGCGCGGCTTCCCCGCACCCGCGGGGATCGACCCATCGGTAGCGCTGGGTGTTGATGGCATATCTTGGCTTCCCCGCACCCGCGGGGATCGACCCCTCAAGCGCGCCCGCCCCCGCCAGGCCGACCGGCTTCCCCGCACCCGCGGGGATCGACATATCACCAGGAGCTACTGCGGTTTCGCTAAGCCGCCTCTACCAATCAGCCCTCCTGCATGATGGGACGGCGCAGCAGCCCTAGCGCCGCCGCCGAGAGCAGCGCCACCAGCACCGAAAAGCCCACGCCGGTGGGCGCCAGGCCGACCAGGCGCGACACCAGGCCGATGCCCACCACGGGGATCGACAGCGCCACGTAGGCGACGACGAAGAAGGTCGAGGTCACCGCGCCGCGCCGGTCGGCCGGGCTGGCCGTGGCGACCGCGCCGAGCCCGGCGCGAAAGCCGACGCCCTGGCCGAAACCGGCGATCAGTGCCCCGGCCAGAAACGTCGCCAGCGAGGCCCGGGCGATGCCGGTGCCGACCAGCAGGGCGCCGAGCACCACCACCGCGCAGCCCAGCGGCAGGCGACGCGCCTGCGGCAGGCGCTCCTGCAGCCACTGCCCCAGCGTCGAGGCGAAGAACACCACCCCGGCGACCAGCCCGATCAGCGCCAGGTTGTCCTGGCCCAGCACGCCTTTCATGAAGGCCGGCGCCGTGGCGGTGAAGAAGCCCAGCACCGCAAAGCCGGCGAAGCCCGCCGTCGCCGCCGGCAGGAACAAGCCGCGCACTGCCGGCGGCACGCTCGGCCGCTGCCAGCTCAGGTCGGGATGCGCCGCGCGGGTCACGGTCTCGGGAGCGCGCAGCACCGCCAGCGCGCCCAGCAGCAGCAGCCCCAGGTGCGCACCGTAGGGCAGCAGCAGCGGCCCCGGCGCATATTCGCCGAGCAGCCCGGCACACACCGGCCCCAGCCCCAGGCCGCCCATGTTCACGGCGGTGGCGAGGAGGGTCGCCTGGCGCTTGCGCGCCTCGGGCGCCAGCTCGATCACCGCCACCGTGGCCGTGCCGGTGAAGATGCCCGCCGAGACGCCGGACACCACTCGGGCGACGATCAGCCACGCCAGGCCGTCGCCGGTCAGGAACAGAAGGTCGCTCGCCGCCGAGGCCACCAGCCCCGCCAGCAGCAGCGGGCGGCGGCCGAGCTGATCGGACCAGCGCCCGGTGAGCAGCAGGGCGCCGATCACGCCCACCGCGTAGGCGGCGAAGATCACCGTGATGGTCAGCTGCGAGAAGCCGAACGCCTCGCGGTAGAGCGGATACAGCGGCGTCGGCAGGGTGGTGCCGAGCATGGTCGCCAGGAAGGCGAAGGCGACGCCCGCGAAGGCGAATCGCGAGCTCGAAGGCGTGTCGGTCATGGGCGGTCTCCTGTAAAACGCCCGTCCCAGTGTAGAGGCGGGCGCGCAATGTGCGATAATGCCGGATTCCCCTTTCGAAACGATGCAACCGGACCCGTCAACATGTCCCACGGCACGCTATACATCGTCTCCGCCCCCTCGGGCGCCGGCAAGACCAGCCTGGTCCGCGGCCTGATCGAGCGCCTCGACGGCATCCAGGTGTCGGTGTCGCACACCACTCGCGCGATGCGCCCCGGCGAGACCGACGGGGTCAACTACCACTTCGTCGATGGCGAGACCTTCGAGCGCATGGTCGAGTGCGGCGACTTCTTCGAACACGCCCGGGTCTTCGACAACTGCTACGGCACCTCGCGCCCGGCGGTCCAGGCACTGCTCGCCGCCGGCACCGACGTGATCCTCGAGATCGACTGGCAGGGCGCGCGCCAGGTGCGTGAACAGATGCCGGATGCCGTCTCGGTATTCATCCTGCCGCCCTCGCGGGAAGCGCTCGCCGAACGGCTCGCCGGCCGCGGCACCGACGGCCCCGAGGTGATCGCCCGGCGCATGCGCGACGCCGTCAGCGAGATGTCGCACTTCGACGAGTACCAGCACGTGATCATCAACGACGACTTCGATGAGGCCCTGGCCCAGCTCTGCGGGCTGGTGCTCGGCGAACGCACCCGGCTGGCGCGGGTTCGCGAACGCCACGGCGCACTGCTGGAGGCGCTCTTGTCACGCATCGAAGGGGTCGAGTAGACTCGAATGTCCTACCGCGCGATCATCGATCGCGCCCGCGAATCCGCTCTCACAGGCAATTTCAGGAAGACCGTCCATGGCGCGAGTTACCGTAGAAGACTGTCTCGACCACGTCGAGAATCGTTTCAAGCTGGTGATGATCTCCTCCCAGCGTGCCCGTCAGCTGGCTCGCGGCACCCGCGACGCCCAGCTGCCCTGGGAAAACGACAAGCCCACCGTGATGGCGCTGCGCGAGATCGCCGCCGGCAAGATCGACGAGAACGTCCTCGACGAGCCGATCGAGGCCCCGGTGCGCGTCCGGCCCGAGCCGAGCGCCGAACCGGAGGCCTGAGGCCCGTTCGTCCGCTGCCATCGATCGCCCGCTCCCGGTCCGCTCGCGCGGGCCGTCGGGGGCCGGGCCGGAGTCCGCTTCCACGAGGTTACCGACCATAGGCGCGCTGCATGTTCACCATTGACGACCTGGCTGACCGCCTCGGCGGCTATCTCCCGCAGGACGAGATCCGGCAGGTCAAGCGTGCCTTCTACTATGCCGAGCAGGCCCACGACGGCCAGCGCCGGCGCTCCGGCGAGCCCTACGTCACCCACCCCCTGGCGGTCTCCAACATCCTCGCCAACATGCACATGGACCATCAGAGCCTGATGGCAGCCATGCTGCACGACGTGATCGAGGATACCGGCGTGACCAAGGAGGCCCTGGCCGCGCAGTTCGGCGAGGCGGTCGCCGAACTGGTCGACGGCGTCTCCAAGCTGACCCAGATCACCTTCGAGGACAAGGCGGTCGCCCAGGCCGAGAACTTCCAGAAGATGGTCATGGCGATGTCCCAGGACATCCGCGTGATCATCGTCAAGCTCGCCGACCGGCTGCACAACATGCGCACCCTGGGCGCGCTGCGTCCCGACAAGAAGCGCCGCATCGCCCGCGAGACGCTGGAGATCTACGCCCGCATCGCCGGCCGGCTGGGCATCAACACCATCCGCGTCGAGCTCGAGGACCTGTCCTTCCAGGCGATCTACCCGATGCGCGCCGAGCGCATCAAGCGCGCCGTCGCCAAGGCCCGCGGCAATCGCCGGACGATGATGCGCCAGGTGCAGAGCAGCCTGCAGCACGGCCTCGACGACGAGGGCCTGCCGGGCACGGTGATCGGTCGCCAGAAGCACCTGCTGTCGATCTATCGCAAGATGCGCGACCAGCGCAAGTCGTTCGCCGAGATCATGGACGTGTTCGGCTTTCGCATCATCACCGAGGACGTCGACACCTGCTATCGCATCCTCGGCGCGGTGCACAACCTCTACAAGCCGGTGCCCGGGCGCTTCAAGGACTACATCGCCATTCCCAAGGCCAACGGCTACCAGAGCCTGCACACCACGCTGTTCGGCGCCAACGGCATGCCCATCGAGGTGCAGATCCGCACCCGCGAGATGGAGGCGATGGCCAACAACGGCATCGCCGCCCACTGGCTCTACAAGGCCGGCCAGACCGAGCGGCCGATCGCCGCCGGCAGCCATGCCCGGGCCCGGGAATGGGTGCGCGGCCTGCTCGAGATGCAGCGCCACGCCGGCAATTCGCTGGAGTTCATCGAGCACGTCAAGAACGACCTCTTCCCCGACGACATCTACGTGTTCACCCCCAAGGGCGACATCATGGAGATGCCGCAGGGGGCCACGGCGGTGGACTTCGCCTACATGGTCCACACCGACATCGGCAACAGCTGCATCGCCTGCCGCATCGACCGCCACCTGGCACCGCTGTCCACGCGCCTGGAAAGCGGCCAGACGCTGGAGATCATCACCGCTCCCGGCGCCCGGCCCAATCTCGCCTGGCTGTCGTTCGTGATGACCGCCAAGGCCCGTTCGGCGATCCGCCACGCGCTCAAGAACCAGCAGCGCACCGAGTCGATCCAGCTCGGCCGGCGGCTGCTCAACAAGGCGCTGGCCGATTTCGAGACCAGCCTCGAGGAACTGCCCGACTCCCGCCTGCCGCGGGTCCTGGAAGCGCTGGACGTGCGCACCGCCGACGACCTGCTGGAATCGATCGGCCTGGGCAACCGCATGGCCTATGCCGTCGCCCGCCACCTGGTGGAGAGCGGCGAGTCGCCGGCGACCGCGCAGCCCGCCGTGCCGGGCTCGCAGGAGGCGCCGGTGGTGATCAGCGGCACCGAGGGCATGGTGCTGAACTTCGCGCGCTGCTGTCATCCGCTGCCCGGGGATGCGATCATCGGTCATCTGTCGGTGGGCAAGGGCATCGTCGTGCACCGCGTCGACTGTCGCAATCTGGAAGACATCAAGCGCGACGATCCGGATAAACTGTTCGCCCTGAAGTGGGCCGACGAGGTCAGCGGCGACTTCCCGGTCACCCTGCGCATCGAGATGGAAACCCGGCGCGGCCTGGTGGCCGAGCTGGCCAGCGTGGTCACCGATGCCGATGCCAACATCGAGCGCATCGGCATCGAGGAACGCGACGCCCGGCTGTCGATCATCAACCTGACGCTGGCCGTGCGGGATCGCGTGCATCTGGCCCGCATCATCAAGCGGATCCGCAACCAGCCGCACGTCGGCCGGATCAACCGAATCCGCAACTGAATCCGCAGCGCCCGTCGTGCCGCCTCACCGCGGCGCGGCGGGCGTCGTGTTTTTTCTACCCTGCCGGCCCCGGGCCAGGCGCAACGACAAGCAAGGAGATCCGTCATGAGCAACAAGGCCGTCATCCAGACCAGCAAGGCACCCGCCGCCATCGGCCCCTACTCCCAGGCCATCAAGGCCGGCAACACCATCTACCTCTCCGGCCAGATCCCGCTGGACCCGGCCACCATGGCGCTCGTCTCCGAGGACGTCGAGGCCCAGGCGCGCCAGGTCTTCACCAACCTCAAGGCAGTCTGCGAAGAGGCCGCCGGCACCCTGCAGGACGTGGTCAAGCTCAACCTCTACCTGGTCGATCTGGAGCACTTCGCCGTGGTCAACAAGGTGATGGAGGAGTTCTTCGAGACGCCCTACCCGGCCCGCGCCGCCATCGGCGTCAAGGCGCTGCCCAAGGGCGCGCAATTCGAGGCGGAGGGGATCATGGTCATCGGCGATTGAGCCTGACCTCACGCCACGAATCAGCGATCGGATCACCGATGAGAAGACTCTTCTTCGCCCTGTGGCCCGACGACGCTACTCGCCAAGCCCTCGCCGCCGAGGCAGCGCGCCTGGCCCCGCTCTGTGGCGGTTATCCGCTCCCTGCAAAGAACCTGCATATCACGCTGGCCTTTCTGGGCGATGTGGACGAAGCCCGAATCGAAGCCCTCGTGGCCCTCGCACAGCGCTGGCCAGCGCTTCAGGGCGAGTGGACGCTGGATCGACTAGGGCATTTCCCCCGACCGCGCATCGTCTGGGTCGGCGGCCAGACGCCGAATGACACACTATTGACGCTCGATACCAGGCTCTGGCAAGCGCTGTCCCGTCACGGCTTCACTGCGCCTGAGCGCGACTTTATCCCACACGTCAGCCTGGTACGTCAGGCTGACCGCGCGGCACCGCAATCACGGCTACCCACCCCGATCCTCTGGCGCTTCGACCATCTCGCCCTGGTGGAATCACAGCTTGCCAATGACGGGCCATGCTATCGAACACTGGCCGACAACACCGGCTGAGGTCATGGTCCCAGACGCGACTCGCGCTCGGCGACCTCAAGGAACGCCCCGGTATCACCCTGAAACAGCACCAGCATGCGGGCCAGCCGCTCGTGGGACCACTCCCACCAGGCCAGCGCCTCGAGGCGCGCCACGGTCTCGGGGTCTGCAAAGCGTGACCTTAGTGCGCGGGCCGGATTACCGACAACGATGGTATACGCCGCGACATCCCGGGTGACGACACTGCCGGCACCGACGATGGCGCCGTTGCCGATGATGACGCCGGGCAGCACGATGGCGCCGTGGCCGATCCAGACATCGTGACCGATCACGACACGGTCCTCGGCCCGCCAGGCGAAGATCCGGTCGTCGACGCTCTGGTCGCTGTCGGCGAAGCCGAACTTGCCGGGGCGGTAGCTGAAGTGGTGCAGCGTCGGCCGCCACCAGGGATGATTGCTGGGATTGATGCGCACGCTTGAGGCAATCGACGTGAAGCGGCCAACTTCTGTAAACATCAGATCGCTATCACGCTCGACATAGCTGTAATCGCCGAGCATGACGTGATTGAAGACGCAGCGATCGCCCACCTCGGTCCAGGCGCCCAGCTGGCTCTCGTGGATCTTCGCCGTGGGCGCTATGGTGGGGGCATCACTCAGACGACGGGAAGCGGGTTGTGAAGCCATACGTTGTCCTCGGAATGCGCTGTTTTTCAAAAAAGTATCTCTCTACCATCGGTGGCCAATTCCACGCCCCCCGGCAGGATTCGCGACGTCGCCATGAAGTCGGCATCCAGTTCGTGGCTGATGTGCGTCAGCCAGGCGCGTGAAGGGCCTAAACGCTCGATGATCTCCAGCGCCATGGCGAGGTTGTTGTGGTTGCGGGGCGCGAGGAGCGAATCTGGATGGGTCGCATCGACCACCATGCCGTGCGGGCGCCACTCGGCCAGAAAGCGTTCGGTGGCCGCGGGCAGGCCGACCGTGTCGCAGAGCCAAGCGATGCGATGGGCACCATCGTCCAGAGCGTAACCCAGCGTTGGTTTGCTGTGATTGAGCGGCAGCGGCGTCACCGTGAGACCGCCCAATGTGAGCGCTCGGAACGGCTTGAGGCCGGGCTGGAAAGCGAGGATGCCGGGATTCTTGTGCAGGTCGGCACAGCCCTGAGGATCTTTCGGGCCATAGACCGGAATCGATTCGCCCCGCCCCCAGCGCAGGTGCAGAAGCCCCTGGACGTGATCGGCGTGATAATGCGTCAGCACAATCGCCGCCGGACGCTGACGCTCGCAGCGCGCGGCCAGATCCATGCGGCCGGCATCGATCAGGATCAGCTCGCCATCGAGCTCGATCTCGCCACAACAGGGCTCGCGGCGGTGGCCGCTCAGCAGCCGGGCGCGCTGACACGCCGGGCAGTCACAACCGAAGCAGGGTACCTGACCGCTGTCGCCGGTGCCGGCGAAGCGCAACTTCATGACGTCTCATCCGGGCCGTGCGGCGAGTCAAGCCAGGCTTCGAGCGCCTTCACGCCATGCGCCAGCTCGCCGCCGTTGTCGATTCGCGCAATATCGCCCAGCGCATCCTCACCGCCGCCGCGCGCCAGCCGCGCCTCGATCTCGGCCGGCGTCTCGCGCCCGCGAGCGATCAGACGCCGGCGCAGCACCTCGACATCCGCCACGACCAGAACCGGCATCAGGGCCGCGCCGAAGCGTCGACGGGCGCGCTCCAGCGCTCGCCGGCTGCCGTTGAGCACCACCGTGTGCCCCGCCGCCAGCCACGCTTCGATCTCGATCCCGACGCCGTAGTCGAGCCCATGCGCGCTCCAAGATAGGCAGAACAGCCCCTGCTCCCGCCGCCAGTGAAATGCCTCGCGGGAGAGTTCGATGCAGTTCTCCGCCCCGCCGCTGGCGCGCGTGATGTAGCGATGCGCCACCAGCGCGTCCGGGCGCCGTCGTGCCAGCTCGCGCAGCAGGCTGTCCTTGCCGACGCCGCTGGCGCCCATGACGTAGATCAGACGCGACATCTCGGACCTCTCGAAAAATACGCCATCAATGGACCTGTCTACCCGCAGACCAAACTCTCTGCACCACCGGATGATCGTCGATCAATCGCACCCGCAACAGATCGGCACGGAGCCCCGGCGCCAGGCGCCCACGATCGGTCAGGCCTACCGCTTCGGCCGGTATGCGTGTCGCGGTGGCGACCGCCCGGGGCAGCGCGTAGCCGTTCTCCATCGCCGCCACCTTGAACACCGCGTCGAGCAGCGCCGCCGGGTAGTAATCCGATGACAGGATATCCAGCACGCCCAGCTCGACCAGATCGGCAGCGGCGATGTTGCCGGAGTGGGAGCCGCCGCGGACGACGTTGGGTGCGCCCATCATCACCGCCATGCCGGCACGGTGGGAGGCCTCCGCCGCTTCGCGGGTGGTGGGGAACTCCGCGACTCGGGTGCCATATTCATGGCTTTCGGCGACGTGCTCGACGGTGGCGTCGTCGTGGCTGGCGATCGCCAGGCCCCGTTCGCGACAGCTGGCCGCGATGGCGCGGCGATGCTCGGCGCTGTAGCGCTGGCTGTTGTCGATCTGGGTCGCCATGAAGGCGTTCATCGCCGCGTCATCGAGCTGGTACTTGCCCTGATAGTAGACGCGATACGCCTCGAGGCTGGCGAACTGGCGCTGGCCGGGGGCGTGATCCATCAGCGAGACCAGGCCCAGCAGCGGTGACGACGACAGCTCGCCGAAGCGCACCAGCGTGTTCGGGTGACTCACCTCACAGCGCAGGTGCAGACGATGATCGACCCGCGCCAGACCGTCGTGAACGATCTGCGACAGGGCATGGCACATCTCGTCCAGTGCCCGGTGGCGCATGCTCTGCTCGTCGACGTCACCGATCGAGACCGCATCGAACACGGTGGTGATGCCGCTGGCCGCCATCTGGGCGTCGTGGGCCAGCGCCGCCTGACGTCCCGGCCATTCGACCTTGGGTCGCGGCTGGAAATACTTTTCCATGTTGTCGGTGTGCAGCTCGACCAGCCCTGGCAGCAGCGTGTCGCCTTCGCAATCGACGGCGCCCCCGGTCTGGCTCGCGCCATGGTCGATGGCGGCGATCCGGCCGTCGCGGATCACCAGCGTGCCGTCGATCACCTCGTCGTCGAGCACCAGCCTGGCGTTGGTCAGTACCTGTTCCTGCGTGCTCATGACAGCGTCTCCTGAGTGTTCTGGGTAACGGAAGCGCGGGCGCCGAGACTATCGTCCAGCGGCAGCAGGCGATCGGCGACGCGCTCGCGCACGTCCTCGTCGTGGAAAATGCCGAGCATCGCCGCGCCGCGGGCCTTGGCCTCGCCGATCAGGGTGATCACCACGTCGCGATTGGTGGCGTCCAGCGACGCGGTGGGTTCGTCGAGCAGCAGCAGCGGATGCTCGCCGATGAAGCCGCGGGCGATGTTGACGCGCTGCTGCTCGCCGCCGGAGAAGGTGCCGGGCGGCAGCCGCCACAGTCGCTCGGGCAGGTTGAGCCGGGCCAGCAGCGTCTCGGCGCGCTGGCGGGCCTCGTTTTCGTCGGCACCACGCGCCAGCAGCGGCTCCATCACCACATCGACGGCGGCGACCCGCGGTACCACGCGCAGAAACTGGCTGACGTAGCCGATCACGTCCCGGCGCAGGCCGTGCCAGGCGTAGGCCGGCAACGTCTCGAGGTCGAGTTCGCCATCCTCGAAATGCAGCCGGATGTGCCCGCGGTCGATGCGATAGTCGCCGTGAAGCATCTTCAGCAGCGTGCTCTTGCCGATACCGCTGCGACCGGCAAGCACCAGGCATTCGCCGGCGTCGAGGGTCAGCGAGAGATCGCGCATCACGTCGATCTCGAGCCCGCCCTGGCCGTGCAGCAGGAACCGTTTGTGCAGCCCATCCACCGTGAGGCGAGGTCGGGCGCGTTTCGGGGAAGCGCTAGTCTCGGAAAGCATCGGAATTCCTCCCTCAAGGTGTCAGCACGGATGAAACCAGCAGCTGCGTATACGCGTGCTGCGGATCGTCGAGGATCTGGTCGGTAAGGCCGGCCTCGACCACCTGGCCGCGGCGCATCACCATCAGGCGGTGAGCGAGCAGGCGCGCCACGGCGAGGTCGTGGGTGACCAGCACCACCGAAAGGCCCAGTTGGCGTACCAGCGTGCGCAGCATGTCGAGCAGGCGCGCCTGCACCGAGACGTCGAGCCCGCCGGTGGGCTCGTCCATGAACACAAGACGCGGCCGGGTGACCAGGGTGCGGGCGATCTGCAGGCGCTGCTGCATGCCGCCCGAGAAGGTGCGCGGGGCGTCGTCGATACGACCGGGGTCGAGCTCGACCTGGCGCATCCACTCCTGGCCGGTGGCACGCAACTGACCGTAGTGGCGCTGGCCCTGGGCCATCAGCCGCTCGCCGATATTGGCCCCGGCGGAAACGCCCATCCGCAGGCCATCGCGGGGGTTCTGGTGCACCAGCCCCCATTCGAGACGCAGCAGTGCTCGACGCCGTGCCTCGCCGATGGCGTAGAGATCGAGCTCGGCCTCATCCCTCTCCAACTCTCCCTTATCCAGCACGTCTTCTCCGGCGCCGGCTCGAGCGGCTTCGGACTCGTGAATAGCCCTTCGATAGACCACGCGTCCCGCATCGGGCGCTTCCATCCCGGCGAGCACGCGCAACAGCGTCGACTTGCCGGAGCCGGATTCGCCGACGATGCCCAGCACCTCGCCGGCATGCAGTTGAAAATCGATCGCCTCGCAGCCCTTGCCGGGACCGTAGAGGCGGGTGATGTCCTGAACGTCCAGCAGGACCGGGCGCTCCAGTGCCGGCTTCTTCATGCCACCTCTCCCCGTCGCGTCTGGCAGTAGTCGGTATCGGAGCAGACGAACATCCGCCCGCCCTTGTCATCGGTGATCACTTCGTCGAGATAGCTGTGATCGCTGCCGCACAGCGCACAGGTGTGCTCCCAGCTCTGGACCTCGAACGGATGGTCCTCGAAGTCGAGGCTCTCGACCCGGGTGTAGGGCGGGATCGCGTAAAGCCGCTTCTCGCGACCGGCGCCGAACAGCATCAGCGCCGGGTTGCCGTCGAGCTTGGGGTTGTCGAACTTGGGGATCGGCGACGGGTCCATCACGTAGCGCCCGTCCACCTTGACCGGGTAGGCGTAGGTGGTGGCGATATGGCCGTAGCGGGCGATGTCCTCGTAGAGCTTGACGTGCATCACGCCGTACTCCTCCAGCGCGTGCATCAGCCGCGTCTCCTGCTCGCTGGGCTCGATGAAGCGCAGCGGCTCGGGAATCGGCACCTGGAACACCAGGATCTGGCCGCTTCGCAGCGGCGTCTCGGGAATCCGGTGGCGGGTCTGGATGACGTCCGCCGCGGTGGTGGCGGTGGTGGTCTCGACGCCGGCCACGCGCTGGAAGAAGTGGCGGATACTGACCGCATTGGTGGTGTCGTCGGCACCCTGGTCGATCACCTTGAGAATGTCGTAGGCACCGAGAATGCTCGCGGTGAGCTGCACACCGCCGGTGCCCCAGCCGTAGGGCATCGGCATCTCGCGTCCGCCGAACGGTACCTGATAGCCGGGAATCGCCACCCCCTTGAGCAGCGCGCGGCGGATCATCCTTTTGGTTTGTTCGTCCAAATACGCGAAGTTATAACCGTCCACGTTAGCGCTCCTCCTGCTGGGGGCTGGCGGTGTCGCGGGTGCCGTCGAGTTCAGCCTGGCGTGCGGCATGCTCGCGTCGCAGACGGCGCAGCAGATCGAGCTCGGACTGGAAGTCGACGTAGTGCGGCAGTTTCAGGTGCGAGACGAAGCCGGAGGCGTCGACGCTGTCGGCGTGGGCCAGCACGAACTCCGCCTGCTGGGCGGGGCCGATGATCGGCTCGCCCAGCTCCTCGGCGCGCAGGGCGCGATCGACCAGCGCCATCGCCATGGTCTTGCGCTCGTTGTGGCCGAAGGCGAGGCCGTAACCGCGCGTGAACTGCGGTGCGGCCTCGCGCGAGCCGCCGAACTGGTTGATCATCTGGCACTCGCTCAACGCGATCTCGCCGACGCAGATCGTCTCGTCCCACTCGTCGACGTGGATCTCGACCTCCACCTGACCCAGGCGAATCTCGCCGGCAAACGGGTGGTTGCGGCCGTAGCCGCGCTGGGTGGAGTACCCCAGCGCCAGCAGGTAGCCCTCGTCGCCGCGGGCCAGCATCTGCAGCCGGGCGGCACGGTCCATCGGGTAATCGGGCGGATCGCGGGTGATGTCCGCAGGCTCACTGCCGTCGTCGATCTCCTGCTCCACCAGGCCTTCGTCGTTGAGCAGCTCCAGAATCTGCGGGCACGCCTCGGCTTCGGTAACCTCTTCGCGAATCTCGGCGGCCGGCACCTCGGCACCGGCCAGCTGCAGGAAGTCGAGCAGGCGGTGGGTGTAGTCGTAGGTCGGCCCCAGAATCTGGCCGCCGGGGATGTCCTTGTAGGTGGCGCTGATGCGGCGCTCGATGCGCATGCTGGCGGTGTCGAGCGGCTCGCTGACCGCCAGTCGCGGCAGCGTGGTGCGATAGGCGCGCAGCAGGAACACGGCTTCGGTGAGATCGCCGCTGGCCTGCTTGAATGCGAGCGCGGCGAGTTCGGGATCATAGAGCGAGGCTTCGCTCATCACCCGGTCGACGGCCAGGCGCAGCTGATCGCCGATCTGGGCAACCTCGAGTTCCGGACGATCGCGATCGCCGCGGCGGCGGTCGGCCAGCCAGCGGTGGGCGTTGGCGATCGCCTGCTCGCCTCCCTTGACGGCTACGTACATCAGTTCATCTCCTGAGAATCGGTACGTGTGATGCAGGTGCTGCGGGGAATCGCCGCCAGCTGCGCGCCGCAGCCGAAGATGGCGTCCAGCCCCTGCGGAAAGCTGGCACGGTTGCCGGCCAGGCGAGTCATCAGTGCCCGGCAGCCGGCGCCGTCACCGATATCGAGCACCCGCGACTCGGCGATGCCGGGGCCGCTGAGCCGCCAGCCGTGGTCTGCGTCGTCGGCACCGTTCGAATCGTTTTCCAGCCGCTCGACGGCGACCAGCAGCGTGGTACCGCGATCGGGATAGGTGTCGCTGCCCACCGCGAAAGGTGTCTGCGGATCGAAGGACTCGTGGGTCAGCAGCGCGAAATCGGCACTCGCCGGGTCATCGGTGATTCGCGCGCCGGTGTGGAAGGTCAGCGCCTCGCGCAGGGCCGGCGAGTCGAGGTCGGCGGCGATCCAGACGCGTGTCTCGAGGTCGCAAAGCGTCAGCACCACGCCCCACAGTGCGGCGCCCAGCGCGTCACTCGGCGCCACCTGGGGCGGTGCCGGCAGTGCCAGCGTCGTCAGCGTGCCCGGCTCGGAAAGCGCGCCGAGAATCTGGCGAAACAGACGCTGACTGTCGTGGGCGGGGTCGGCCAGCCCAGGCCAGACGAGATCCCTCGTCGTTTCCGTCTTTACCGTCATTGCTTTGTCCATCGTCACTTCCTCCATCGTCATTCGCCCGTGCTCACTCGCCACGTACTCATTCACCACGTGCTCACTCGCCACGTACCTATTCACCACGTACGAGGGTGAAGAAGTCGACGCGGGTGGCGGCGGCGGTGGCGGCATCGCGGCGCTGACGCTCGGCCAGTTCCTCGGCCAGCGGCGCGAGTACGTGCGTCTCGAGCTTCTGCTGCCATTCGGCGTGCTGGGCGACGGCATCGGCCAGTGCGATCAGCTCGGCGTGGCGGTGGTCACGGCCCCGCACCCAGCCGTGGCCGAGGGTGCCGTCATCGAGGGCGACGCTGGCGCGGGTCAGGGTCATCTCGCCGAGATGGAAGGCGTTGCCGGTACCGCCGGTGCGGCCCTTGAGCATCGCCATGCCGGTTTCCGGGCCGCGTACGCAGCGATGTGCGGGCACTGCATCGAGCGCCGTCCAGCACGCCTCTATTCGCTCGCGGGTGGAGAGCGCCAGCAGCCGCTGACGCGCGCCTCGTGATGTGTCGTTCATGACGCAACCTCGTCGGTGTCGAAATCCATGGGGTCGATGTCGAAATCAACGTGATAGGAGAGCCGGTCGGCGCGCGCCCGGCCCACGGAGACTTCCACCAGCACGCCGTCGACGTCGGTATTGTCGCTCGTCATCACCAGCAGCGGCGCGTTGAGCGGACACTGCAGCCAGCGGGTATCGTCGCGATCGGCGCCGACGGCATCTATGCGCACCCTTCGACGTTGCAGACGCAAACCATAGTGCTGGCCGAGCAGCGCCCGGGTGGAGCCGCCGCGATAGCGCGCCAGCCAGCCCGGCACGCGCTCGGGATCGAACCAGTGACGCAGCCGCATCAGCGGCGCGTCGTCAACATAGCGCACGGTATCGACGCGCAGCAGCGGCTCACTGGCGGGTCGCCCGAAGCGCTGGGCAATGGCCTCGGGCGGCATCACGAACCCCTGTTCGAGACAGCAGGTATTCGCGGGGAGACCGAGACCGGCGAGATTCTGGGTCACCTTGCTGCCGGCGCTAACGGCGTAATCGAGTCGCCGATCGACGACCTGGGTGCCACGCCCCTGATGGCGTGTCACCAGGCCAGCGGCGACCAGTTCGTCCAGCGCCCGGCGCACGGTGTGGCGATTAACCGCGAAGCGCTTGGCCAACTGGGCTTCGGTCGGCAGCAGATCGCCGGGGCCGTAGTCGGCGCGGACCTCGCGAAGAAGCACTTCGGCCAGTTCGCGATAGCGCGTTAGCGAGAGAATTTGTCTAGACATCATCAGTCCCAAAAAAACCGAGGGAGCCCCCGGCATCAGATGTAACGTTTGCGTACCTGCTGCGACAGCATGTCCAGCAAGGTGACGGCGACAATGATCACCAGCATGATGGTCGCCGCTTCGGCGTAGTCGAATCCGCGCAGGCTCTGCCACAGCGACACGCCGATACCCCCGCCGCCCACCATGCCAAGCACCGTCGCCGAACGGATGTTGGATTCGAAACGGTAGAAACTCACCGAGACCCATAGCGGCATGATCTGAGGAATCAAGCCAAACAAGATCTCCTCGATACGCCCGGCGCCGGTGACGCGCACCCCCTCCATCGGCCCGGGGTCGGCAGCCTCCACAGCCTCGGAAAAGAGTTTGGCCAGCACCCCGGTGGTGTGGACGAATAATGCAAGCGTTCCAGCGAAGGGGCCGAGCCCCACGGCCACCACGAACAGCATCGCGAACACCAGCTCGTTGATCGCGCGGCACGCATCCATCAGTCGGCGAATGGGCTGATTGATCCACCAGGGAGCGACGTTCGACGCGCTTAAAAGGCCAAATGGCACGGCGCAGATCACCGCCAGCAGCGTGCCCCAGATGGCAATCTGAATCGTCACCAGCATCTCGTGGATGTAGCGCGTCAGGTTGGTGAACGTCGGAGGCACGAAATCACTGGCCAGAACCACCATGTTGTCGAAATTGTCGATCAGCAGACCCGGGGCAATACCCGCGCCTTGCCATGACCAACCCAGAACCAGTAGCGCAGCCCCCCAGCCCAGGGGCTTCTTCCAGTTGCGCCCGCCAGCGCGCGCCTGTATCTCATCGGAAATCGTCGTCGTCATCTTTGCTACTCAAGCCATCCAGCCATTCGTCACCATCCAGACCGCGACGAGGGGCGCGCGAGCGCCCCTCGTCGTTGATCAGGACGCCTGCGGCATGCTTTCCGAGACCGCCTGCTGCTTCAGGCGTTGGTCGAGCTCCTCGAGCCTGGCATCAAGCTCCTCGAGCTTGCGTGCCTTCTCCTGGGGATCAAGCGAGCCGTCGTTAGCGATATTGGCGCGCGTCTTGAACAGCTCAAGCTGGCGAATCGGCAGCAGCTGAGCGTTGCTGGAGGATTGAAAACCGGACCACTGCAGCGGTGCCAGAATCACCTTTTCACGTTCGGTGTCACCGTAGTTCAGGAAGAAGTCACGCAGCTTGGCTTTTGTCGCCTCGGGTAGGTTCTCGCGCCACACCAGCGGGTCTGAGGGGATCAGTGGCGACGTCCAGATCACCCTGAGCTGCTGGGCCTTATCCGGATGAGTCTCTTTCAGACGTGCCATGCTCTCGGTATTGAACGTGGCGACATCGACCAGATGATTGGCCACGCTCAAGGCGTTGGTCTCGTGGCTTGAATTCAAGGTGCGCTTGAACGCAGAGGCCGCATCGACCCCGTTTTTGGCAAACACGTAGTAACCCGGCACCAGAAAGCCCGAGGTTGAGTTGGGATCGCCATTGCCGAAGGTGAGCTGGTCAGCGTTGTCGAGAATCTCGTCGATACTGTGGTAGGGGCTATCCTTGTTGACGATCATCAGGCCCCAGTATCCCGGCGCGCCATCGTCGGCGACGGTCTGGGCGAAGATCTCGCCACCGGCCCGGTCGACCGCCTCCATCGCGGCCTTGTTGCCATACCAGGCGACATCGACCTTGTCGAAACGCATCGCCTGGATCACCCCGGCATAGTCGGTGGCGAAGAACGGCTCGACCGGCATACCCACGGCGTCGGCCATGTCGTCGAGCAGGGGCTGGAACATTTCGCGCTGCGCGTTCATGGACTCCGTGGAGATGATACCGAAGGTCAGCGTGTCATTGTCCTGAGCGTGAGCCGGGAGCACAGCGCCGAGTCCGATGGTGGCGATGAGCGGCGCCAGACGGCGCAGAGAGCGTAACGTCACGTTTGACTCCTGATTGCGATAGTGGAACGTGTCGTGAAAGAGGTGGGCTCAGCCCACGGCGTGAAGCAGTCCAGTGGTCGGCGGTCGGTCCTCGTGAACGCCGAGCTCATCGAGCCCCGCATCTTCGTAGAGAACCTGCAGACGGGTATCGGTCAGGCCCGCGATAGGCCCGTCGTAGTAGAGCCGTCCCTTCTTGAGGGCGATGGCGCGGCGACAATAGCGGCGCGCCACATCAACCTGATGGAGGGTGACGACCACCGTGCGACCATCCTCGCGATTGATGCGCTCAAGAATCTCCATGACCTCCCGCGCGCTGCGCGGGTCGAGCGAGGCGATCGGTTCGTCGGCAAGGATCACTTCGGCGTCCTGGACCAATGCACGCGCGATGGCGACCCGTTGCATCTGACCGCCGGAGAGCGTGTTCGCGCGCTGCTCGGCGAGCTCTTCGATACTCACTCGCGCCAACGCACGGCGCGCCGCGTCATACTCCCGGCGGGTGAAACGCCCGGCCAGCGCCCGCCAGCGCGGCATGGCTCCCAGGTGCCCGATCAGCACGTTGGTCATCACGCTCAACCGGCTGACGAGATTGAACTGCTGGAAGATATAGCCGGTGCGGCGGCGCTGTTCGCGACGCGCCCCCACCAGGTGCCCCTGGCGTTGCACGTCACGCGCCAGCACCCTGACGTGACTGTGCGACTGACGGTCGGCTGCCGTCAGGCCAATGAAAAGACGCAGCAGGGTCGACTTGCCGGAGCCGGAGGGCCCGATCAGAGTGACCATTTCACCCTTGGCGATCTCGAATCCGATGTCGCGCAACGCGGCATGATTACCGAAGGATTTATCGAGCCGTTCGACACTGATAGCAGTCATACGCTTCGCCCTGGAAAGTGTGGGGAACTCGAAAGTCTGAACACAGTCTGGCGATGTGCTTTGACGGCTATATGTCTAGACAATTAAGAAGCGATGACACCTACGGGGGTCAGAAGACACGTCAAAAAAAGCGCCATGGGCGCTTTATGATGGGAATCAAAAGGTTGGCACAGGACGTCATCTAAATGTCGCGGATTTGTCGTCGCGGCGTCATATTTGTCGGGAGCGACGGCGGCCTAGATGAACCCAACGACGGCTTCGAATTCTACTCGATCGTCTACCGGCTGGCGTTGTAAGGTCGGGCTCTGTCGTTGACGGCAGGGGTGGATGACAAAGGGGTCGACTGCAGGAAACCTCCTTCCCGCAGCACCTGGGCGTAGCCCTCGCGGTAGGTGGGATAGCGGAAGCGATAGCCGCTATCGCGAAGGCGCGTGTTATCGCAACGCTTGCTGGCGCGGCGGCGCAGCGGCGACTGGATGGTCTCGGTGGCCTCGACCTTGAGCTGCTTCGCCAGCCAGGCCATCACCTCGTGCAGGGGGGCCGGCTCACAGTCGCTGGCCAGGTAGAGATCCTCAAGCGGCTCACCGGCCAGCTGCCGGCCGATCAGGTGGGCCAGCACCCCGGCACAGTCGTCGCGGTGGATGCGGTTGGAGTACATGACGGGGCTCGCCGGGGCGATGCGCCCCTCGCCAACCTGGTGGATCAGGCGGTCACGACCGGGGCCGTAGATGCCCGAGAAGCGCACCACGGTGCCCGGCAGGTCATGGTCGATCAGCGCCTGCTCGGCCTGGCGCATCACGAGACCCGAGAAGCCCGAAGGCTCGACGGGGCTGGTCTCGTCGACCACATCGCCGTCGCGCTGGGCGTAGACGCTGGTTGAGGAGACGAAGAACACCCTCCCCGGTGCCGTGTCACGAGTGGTGAACTCGCCCAGCAGCGCGGTCAGGCCATCGAGGTAGGCAGCGCGATAGGCCGCTTCATCGAAGCGGTCGGCACTGACCACATAGACCAGGGTCTCGGCGTCGGGCAGCCGAGCCAGGGTGGTCGCGTCGTTCAGATCGACCGCCACGGCCTCGAGCCCACTGCCCTCCAGTGCATGCGGATTGCGGCGTGCGCCGATCACCCGGTGTCCCGCCTTACTGAGCTCGCTTCCCAGCGCCATGCCGATATCGCCACAGCCCAGAATCAGTGTCGTTGTCTTCACCTTTCCCTCGCCCCCTGATAAAAAGTCCCTATTGGCATTATTGTGTCCCTGTGCATCGGGCGAGATCACTGGGACCGTCACCCGCTTTGAAGAGGATGCCTGCCGGCACCACCATGACTCTAACAGAACTCCGCTACATCGTGACACTGGCCCAGGAGCGCCATTTCGGACGCGCGGCGGAGCGCTGCTTCGTCTCCCAGCCGACACTCTCGGTGGCCGTCAAGAAGCTCGAGGAGGAGCTGGGCGTGGCGCTGTTCGAGCGCTCGAAGTCCACCGTGCAGGTCACCCCGCTGGGCGAGAAGATCGTCGAGCAGGCCCAGCGCGTGCTGGAACAGAGCAGCATCATCAAGGAACTCGCCACGGCTGGCCGCGACCAGCTGGCGAGCCCGCTGCGCATCGGTGCCATCTATACCATTGGCCCCTACCTCTTTCCTCACCTGATTCCGGAGCTCTCGCGGGGTGCACCGCAGATGCCGCTTTACATCGAGGAGGGTTTCACCGCTAACCTGCGCCGCAAGCTGCGCAGCGGCGAACTGGATGCCATCATCATCGCGCTGCCCTTCACCGAGACCGACGTGGTCACCAAGCCGCTCTATGAGGAGGCCTTCGAGGTGCTGCTGCCGGCCGACCACCGCTGGGCCTCCCGGGAGAGCATCGACAAGGAGGATCTGCTCGAGGAGCGTCTGCTGCTGCTCGGTGAGGGCCACTGCTTCCGTGACCAGATCCTCGAAGCCTGCCCGGCAATCAGCCATCAGCTCAACAGTCCCAACAACACGCTCACCGCCGAGGGCGGCTCGCTGGAAACCATCCGCCATATGGTGGCCTCCCGGCTGGGCATCACCGTGCTGCCGCACTCGGCCATCGGCACCGGCCACTACGAGAGCGGCATGCTGATCAGCCGTCCCTTCACCGCCCCGGCACCCTCACGGACCGTGGCCATCGCCTGGCGCGCCAGCTTCCCGCGGCCCCGGGCCATCGATGCCGTGACCGAGGCGATCGAGCGCTGCCGCTGGCGTCAGGGCGACCCCGAGCCGGCATGACCCGACTCGATGCCTCCGTCACCGAGCTGACCGGCGTCGGCGAGGCGCTGGCCGGCAAGCTGGCCCGGCTGGGCATCCGGCAGGTCGCCGACCTGCTGCTGCACCTGCCGCTGCGCTACCAGGACCGCACCCGCATCACGCCGATCGGCACCCTGCGCGCCGGCATGGAGGTCGTCGTCGAGGGCGAGGTGGCTGCCGCCGAGGTGGTAAAGGGCCGCCGGCGCAGCCTGCTGGTGCGCCTCAAGGACGGCTCGGGCATCCTCAGCCTGCGCTTCTTCCACTTCTCGCCGGCCCAGCAGCAGCAGTTCCACCCCGGGGTGGTGGTGCGCGGCTTCGGCGAGGCCCGCGCCGGCGCCACCGGACTGGAGCTCTACCATCCCGAGTACCGCCTGGTGACGCCGGGCGAGACCCCGGTCGAGGACCACCTGACGCCGATCTACCCGGCCACCGAGGGGCTGACCCAGCCGCGGCTGCGCGGCCTGATCGCCCAGGCGCTCGCGGCGCTCGACGCCGACCCGGCGGCCCTGCCCGACGCCATCCCCGGGCCGCTGCGCGAGCGCTTCCGGCTGCCCGAGCTGCACGCCTGCCTGCGCTACCTGCACGAGCCGCCCCCGGACGCCGATCTCGAGCGCCTCGCCGCGGGCACGCATCCCACCCAGCGGCGCCTGGCGCTGGAGGAGCTGCTCGCCCACCAGCTGAGCCTGCGCCAGGTGCGCCTGCGCATCCAGGCCGACGGCGCCCCCGCGCTGCCCTCCGGGCGCAGCCTGCAGGCACGCTTCGTCGCCCAGCTGCCGTTCTCGCTGACCGGCGCCCAGCGCCGGGTGCTCGACGAGATCGCCCGCGACCTGGAAACCGAGCGCCCCATGCTGCGGCTGGTCCAGGGCGACGTCGGCTCGGGCAAGACGGTGGTCGCGGCACTGGCCGCGCTGGCCGCCATCGCCGGCGACTGCCAGGTGGCGGTGATGGCGCCCACCGAGATCCTCGCCGAGCAGCACTTTCGCAACTTCCGCGACTGGTTCGCCCCGCTCGGCATCGACGTGGCCTGGCTGGCCGGCAAGCTCAAGGGCAAGGCCCGTCTGGATACCAAGGCGGCGATCGCCGACGGCCGCGCCCGGGTGGTGGTGGGCACCCACGCGCTGTTCCAGGACGACGTGCACTTCCAGCGCCTGGGGCTGGCGATCGTCGACGAGCAGCACCGCTTCGGCGTCCACCAGCGCCTGGCACTGCGCCAGAAGGGCGAAGCCGGCGGCCTGACGCCGCACCAGCTGATCATGACCGCCACGCCGATCCCGCGCACCCTGGCGATGAGCGCCTACGCCGACCTCGACCTGTCGGTGATCGACGAGCTGCCGCCCGGGCGCACCCCGGTGCAGACCGTGGCGGTCGCCGACGAGCGCCGCCCCGAGGTGGTCGCACGCATCCGCCATGCCTGCGCCGAGGGCCGCCAGGCCTACTGGGTATGCACGCTGATCGAGGAGTCCGAAGCCCTGCAGTGCCAGGCTGCCGAAGCGACCCGTGACGCCCTGACCGAGGCCCTGCCGGAGCTCGCCGTGGGGCTGGTTCACGGACGCATGAAGGCCGCCGAGAAGGCCGAGGTGATGGCAGCCTTCAAGGCCGGCGAGCTCGACCTGCTGGTCGCCACCACGGTGATCGAGGTGGGTGTCGACGTGCCCAACGCCAGCCTGATGATCATCGAGAACCCCGAACGCCTGGGCCTGTCGCAGCTGCATCAGCTGCGCGGGCGGGTCGGGCGCGGCAGCACCGAGAGCTTCTGCGTGCTGCTCTACCACCCACCGCTGTCGGCCCACTCCCGCGAGCGCCTGGCGGTGATGCGCGAGACCGGCGACGGCTTCCGCATCGCCGAGAAGGACCTGGAACTGCGCGGTCCCGGCGAGGTGCTGGGCACCCGCCAGACCGGCCTGGCGCAGATGAAGATCGCCGATCTGGAGCGCGACCGCGACCTGCTCGAGCGTCTCGACCCGCTGGCCCGGGCGCTGCTCGCCGAGGCCCCCGACGCCGCCGAGACGCTGATCCGCCGCTGGCTGGGCGAGGAAGCCGGGCGCTACGGGCAGGTGTGAGCCCCGCCTACCCCTCCCGCTTCACCAGCCCGGCGGCGGCCTCGCCCAGCGGCACCAGGGTCCGGCTGATCAGCGCCAGCTGCTCGGCCAGCAGGCGCCGGGGCTCGTCATCGGTGGCCTGCGCCCAGGCCTCGAGCGCCCGGGCGCGGGATTCCGCCGTCGCCGACGCCGCCGTCACCTGGCGCACCCCCAGCCGGGCGGCCAGCGCCTCCAGGTCGGCGATGATGCCGTCGGCCTGGGCGTGCAGCCAGGCATCGTCCTCCGATGCCCGGGTCTCGCCGCGATGGGCACCGAGCGCCGACAGGTAGTTGAGCAGGGTGTGGGCGTGGGTCAGGAAGCGGAAGCCGGCCTCGGCGTCCTTGCGGAAATGCCCCGGTTCGCGGCGCGCGTTGGCCAGCCGCGCGGCGAGGGCGGCGTCGGCGTTGTGGGCGTTGCGCCGCGCCAGCCGGTAGTCGAGATCGTCCGCCTTGCCGTTGGCGTACTGGTCGAGGATCGCGCTCAGGTAGCGGGCGCTGGCCGTCAGGTTGGCCGCCCCCAGCTGATGAAGCCGCCGCCCCTGCCAGTCCGGCAGCACCAGTACCACCGCCAGCCCGGCGATGCCCGCCCCCAGCAGGGTGTCGAACAGCCGCGGCCAGATCAGCCCGAAGCCGTTGCCGACCTGATTGAAGCAGCACAGCACCAGCAGGGTGATCGCCGCGGTCGCCAGCGCATAGTGGCGGGTCCGGCCGGCGAAGAACACCACCCCGGCGACCACCGCGATCGACAGCTGGACCAGCGGATCGGGAAACAGGCTGATCAGCGCCCAGCCGGCGACCAGCCCGGCCACGGTGCCGACGATGCGCTGCCACAGGAAGCGCCGCGTGGCGCCGAAGTTGGGCCGGCAGACGAACAGGCTGGTGAGCAGGATCCAGTAGCCCTGGGTGGGATGGATCCACAGCAGCAGGCCGTAGCCCGCCAGCAGGGTGAGCGACAGCCGCAGGGCGTGGCGGAAGATCGGCGAGGCCGGGGTCAGGTGCGAGCGCAGGCGGTCGTAGATGTCCCGCGGGCCCCGGGGCGAACGGTCGTAGAGCGAGGCGTCGCCGTCGCCGGCCGGGGCGTCCGGGTTGCGGGCGCCGGCCAGCCGGTGCTCGAGCGTGGTCAGGTTGTCGGCCAGCGCGTCCAGCGAGTGCAGCAGGCGCCGCCAGTCGCGGCGCGGCTGGCGGTGCAGGTAGTCGAGCGAGGCGTTGAGATCGGCCAGCGCCTGCTCGCTGGGGCCGTGGTCGAAGGGCTGGCGCAGCAGCAGCGCCCGCGCCAGCGAGCGGCAGGCCTGCCCCTGCTGCTCGAGCAGGCGCTGGCAGCGGAACAGCACGTCGTGGTGGAAGAAGGCCTCGGCCAGCTCGCCGTAGGGGTAGTGCGAGGAGCTGGCCCGCTCGTGGATGTCCTGGGCGATGAAGTACAGCCGCAGGTAGCGGTCGAGCTTGTGCGTGCCGCGCGCGCCCTCCAGGCGGCGAAAGATCATCTCCTTGGCCTGGTTGAGCGCCTCCACGACCCGCGCGTTCTGCTCGGCCAGCGCCAGGCGCCGCGCCTCCAGGTCGATGCCGCGCACCGGCTCGAACAGCGTCGCCTTGAGGCGCAGGTACTCGCCCAGCTCGCGCAGCAGCAGCGCCAGGCTCAGCTTGAGCGGCTGGCGAGCGAACAGCGCGCACCAGGCCACCGAGATCAGCCCGTACCAGGCCGCCCCGGCGAGCAGCATGACCGGCTCGCGCCACAGCTCGGCCGGCGCCACGCCGCCCTGACGCTCGAGGGCGATCATGGTGTAGATCGACAGGATCAGGGTGGCATGGGCGATGGTGCCGTAGCGCGGCCCCACCGCCCCGAGCATGGTCAGGCCGAAGGCCGACAGCGTCAGCCCCGCGGCGAAGGCCGGCGGCCGGTCGAAGAGCCATTCCACCGACAGCGCGGCGACGGCGAAGCACGCCAGCGTCACCGCCAGGGCCGTCAGGCGCCCCTGCCAGTGGTCGTCGGTCTCGGCCAGGGCGCTGGCGATCACCCCCAGGAACAGCGGAATCAGCTGGGCGATGCCGCCCAGGTGCCAGCTCCAGGCCATCGCCCCGGCCAGCGCGATGAACACGCGCACGCTGTAGGCGAAGGTGTCGAGCGTCCACAGGCGGCGCAGGGAATGGTCGAGGGAGCGTGGCAGCATGGCGATGGCGGTCGGGCCTCCTCGGCAGCGGGCGGACGGATACGGGGGGGATCCGCTGATTCGACGTTAGTATAACGTCGTCATGCCGCAGCGATCAGCGCCGGAAGTCAACGCAGGAAGGCGAGCAGGCCCTGCAGGCGCTCGAGGTCGCGGGTGTCGCCCACCAGGCGCAGCCGGCCGTCGATCAGGCCGTCGCGAAAGGCGCGCGGGGAGGGGTGGCGAAGCACGGCCAGCGCCGTGTCGGGGTCACGGAAGCGCAGTTCCAGGTCGAGGTCCACCGGCAGGCCCGATGCCGACTGCACGCGCTCGGCCGTCAGCCGGTAGTGGCGGGCGATGCGCAAATCCTCGGTGGCGATTCCCCAGGCCAGCGGGCGGTCGCGCAGCCGCTCGCGAAAGCCCGCGTGGCGACGCCGCGCGCGCTTGAGCAGCAGGCCGAGCAGCCAGAGCATCAGTCGCAGTTTCATGGGCCGTCCATGACTCGCACGTGGGAAGGAAGAGCGTCGGCGGAGCGCACGCCGGTCGCGACACGCTCCAGCCGCGAGGCGTTACTTGGCGACGGCGTCCTTGAGCGCCTTGCCCGCCTTGAAGGCCACGGTCCTGCTGGCGGGGATGGTCAGCGCCTCGCCGGTCTGCGGATTCTTGCCGGTACGGGCGGCACGCTCGCGCACGGTGAACGAGCCGAAGCCGATGAGCGAGACATCCTGGCCCTTGGCGACGCTGCCGGTGATCTCGTCGAGGATCACGTTGAGCACCTGGCTGGCCTTGTCCTTGGAAAGATCGGCACGCTCGGCGATGGCCGCCGCGAGTTCTGGCTTGCGCATGGAACCTCCTGTCTGGGGCAGTGTAAGACGGCAGCCTCGACTGCCGCTTGTTGTTGTTTCGGGCGTCTCCCGAGCGCCGGCCGGCGCTCCGGCAGCCGCCGGGGCCGCGGGCCACGACGCACCTAGATTAGCAACGGCGGCGCGGCTCGCGCCAGTTCGACTTTCCGCCGTACACAGCGCCCGGTCAACGCAAAGCCCAGCAGCCGCCCCCGGTCGTCCTCGGCCAGGGCGGCGAGATCGTCGCCCTCGCCCTCGATGCGCCAGCGGGCGGGCGTGACCCGCGGCGGCAGGGCCACCACCGGGCAGCAGGGCGTCTTGACCAGCACCGGCCAGGGCCCGTAGCGCACGGCGGTGGGGGTGCCGGCCAGCGTCGCCGCCAGGGCCCGGGCGCCGGCCTGCAGCGGCTGGACATACATGGCGTTGACGCCGTCGACGCAGGCCACGTCGCCCAGGGCGTGGATGCCCTCGACCGCGGTGCGCAGGCAGCGATCGACCTGGATGCCGGCCTCGCTGACCGCGAGCCCTGCCGCGGCGGCCAGCTCGGTGCGCGGCACCAGGCCGGTGGCGACCAGCACCAGGTCGGCGTCGAGGACATGGCCGTCATCCAGCGCCACGCTCAGATCCCCGCCGTCGAGACCCAGCTCGCCCACGCCGCGCCCCAGATGCAGCTCGACCCCCGCCCCGGCCAGCGCAGCGCCCAGCACCCGGCCCAGCGGCTCGGGCAGCAGGCGGGCCAGCGGCGCCCGCTCGGGGGCGATCATGGCCACGGCATGACCGCCGGCGACCAGGTCGTTGGCGTACTCGCAGCCCACTAGCCCGGCGCCGATGACGGCGACGCGCGCCGACCGCCCCAGCGCCGTCAGGGCGGCATGGAAGGCCCGGTAGTCGTCGAGGTCGTTGATGGTGAAGACCCGCCCGGCGAGTGTTGCGTCGATGGCGAAGGGCGGCTGCGGCGCGGCCCCGGTGGCCAGCACCAGGTCATCGAAGGGCAGGCGCTCGGCGCCGATGTGCAGCTCGCGGGCCACGGGATCGAGGGCGTCGACCCGGGTCCGGGGGCGCATCACCAGATTCAGGCGCTCGGCGGCATCCAGCGCCGAGTCGGCGGCCAGCGCCTCCGGCGCCAGGCCCTTGGCGAAGCCGGTGGAGAGCAGGGGCTTGGAATAGTCGTCGCCGCTGTCGGCGGTGATCAGGGTGATCGGCCGCTCGGGCTGCAGGCGGCGCAGGGCACGCGCCAGGCCGAAACCGGCCATGCCGCTGCCGATCAGGGTCAGGGATCGAGTCATGGGTCGTGGTGCCAGCGGGTCGTGGATGACGGGCCGGGACCGGGCCGGCCAGGTCGTCATGGTACACTATCGCGCCCGTTTGCCGACCCGGAGGCCGGTTTGCCCGCTTCGACACGCCCCGTGGCGATCCCCCACTGGCGCCCCGCCGCCGCCTGGCGGCCGGCGATGAGCCCGGCCTGGTGGCAGTGGCTGGCCTCGCGCGATTCGCTGACCCGGCGGCTGGGCGCGGCGATGCCGCAGCCCTTCGCCGTGCGCCTGCTCGCCCAGCGCCTGGCCCGCCCGCGCCGCGACGAGGCCCGTGCCCTCGGCGTGCCCGCCTCGCACTATGTCTGGTGTCGCGAGGTGGCGCTGTGCAGCGGCGACACGCCCTGGGTGCTCGCCCGCTCGGTGGCGCCGCTGACCAGCCTGACCGGCCAGCGGCTGGGCCAGCTCGGCGAGCGCTCGCTGGGCCACTGGCTGTTCCGCCAGCCGGATCTCGAGCGCGGACCGATCGCGATCACCCGTGGCGCGCCGCCCTTTCCGACGGCCGAGGCGCCCTGGGGACGGCGCTCGCGCTTTCGCCACGGCCGCTTCGAGGTGCTGGTCCAGGAGTTCTTCCTGACCGCCATGGCGGATGAACTGGGGCTGGCGACTCGCTAGACTGTGGCCCGATCGTTCTCGGAGGCTGTCATGCAACCCACCCCGCGTCCCGTCGGTCTGGCTCGCCTGCATCCCGCGCGCCTGCCCGCCTTCCTGCACCTGACCCGGCTCGACCGGCCGATCGGCACCTGGCTGTTGATGTGGCCGACCCTGTGGGCCCTGTGGATCGCCGCCGACGGCCTGCCCGAGCGCGCGACGCTGCTGATCTTCGTCGCCGGCGTCTACCTGATGCGCGCCGCCGGCTGCGTGATCAACGACTACGCCGACCGCCACTTCGACGGCCACGTCAAGCGCACCCGCGATCGTCCGCTGGCCACCGGGCGGATCGGTGCGGGCGAGGCCCGGGTGCTGTTCGCGGGGCTGGTCGCCGCGTCCTTCGTGCTGGTCTGCTTCACCAACGCCTTCACGGTGATGCTGTCGTTCGGCGGGGTGGCACTGGCCTTCGTCTATCCGTTCATGAAGCGCTATACCCACTGGCCGCAGGTGGTGCTCGGCGCGGCCTTCTCGTGGGCGATCCCCATGGCCTTCGGCGCCGTCCAGCAGCAGCTGCCGGCGGATGCCTGGCTGCTGTTCGTCGCCAACGTGCTGTGGACGGTGGCCTACGACACCGAATACGCCATGGTCGACCGCGACGACGACCTGAAGATCGGCATCAAGTCCACCGCCGTGCTGTTCGGCCGGCACGACAAGCTGATCATCGGTCTGCTGCAGCTGGCCACGCTGACCCTGCTCGCCGTGGTGGGCGTGCGCCAGGCGCTGGGCGGCTACTACTGGATCGGCCTGACGGCGATGGGGCTGATCTTCGTCTACCAGCAGTGGCTGATCCGCGACCGCTCCCGGGAACGCTGCTTCCGGGCGTTTCTCAACAACCACTGGGCAGGGCTGGTGCTCCACGCCGGCATCATGATGGCGCTGTGGCCCGAGGGCTGACGCGGGCATTGCGAGCGCCCGGCGTCTGTCACAAGCTTGTCATGCGCGCGCGTTGTAATCGTCATCGTCCTGTCACCGACGGATGCCTGCCGCGGGCGGTGTCCGTCACCCCACGAGGCCAGGGAAATGACATCCAAGACCGTTCTGATCGTCGATGACGAGCCCTCCATCCGCGAGATGATCGCCGTGGCGCTGGAGATGGCCGATTACCGGGTCCTGGAGGCCGACAATGCCCAGGACGCCCACGCCCTGATCGTCGACAGCCAGCCCGACCTGCTGCTGCTCGACTGGATGATGCCCGGCACCAGCGGCATCGAGCTGGCGCGGCGCCTGAAGCGCGAGGAGACCACCGCCGAGCTGCCGATCATCATGCTCACCGCCAAGAGCGAGGAGGACAACAAGATCCTCGGGCTCGAGGCCGGCGCCGACGACTACATCACCAAGCCCTTCTCGCCGCGCGAGCTGGTCGCCCGGCTCAAGGCGGTCCTGCGCCGCACCACGCCACGCGGTGTCGAGGAAGTGGTGGAGGTCGACGGCCTGATGCTCGACCCAGCCAGTCACCGGGTCTCGTCCAACGGCCAGGCGCTGGAGATCGGTCCCACCGAGTACCGGCTGCTGCAATTCTTCATGACTCACCCCGAACGGGCCTACACCCGCGGCCAGTTGCTCGATCAGGTCTGGGGTGGCAACGTCTACGTCGAGGAACGCACGGTCGACGTGCATATCCGCCGTCTGCGCAAGGCACTGGGCGAGGCACATCAGCACCTGATCCAGACCGTGCGCGGCACCGGCTATCGCTTCTCGGCGCGGGGATAAGACCACCGGCATGTACTACTGGAACAACGAGCTCTGGCGACTGGCCTATCTGGTCATCGGGCTGGGGCTGCTGGGCTGGGTGCTCGGCGATCTCGGCTGGGGCGTGGCCGCCGGCCTCGCCCTGTTCGTGCTCATCCACCTGCGCCACCTGCGCGAGCTCTACCAGTGGCTGAACAGTGACCCGAGCGAGGAGCCCCCGGCGGGCAGCGGCGTGTGGGGCGATTTGTTCGACCGCCTGTACCGCTACCAGAAGGTCCAGCGGCTGACCCAGCAGCGCCTGCGCGACGTGATCCACCGCATCCAGGAATCCGCCGAGGCGATGCGCGACAGCGTGGTGATGCTCGACAACCAGGGCAACATGGACTGGTGGAACAGCGCCGCCGAGCACATGCTCGGCCTGCAGGCCCGCCACGATCGCGGCCAGCCCGTCACCAACCTGCTGCGCGATCCGCGCTTCATCGACTACTTCAACGCCCGCGACTATCGCGAGCCGGTGGTGCTGCCCTCGCCGCTGCGCGACGACCTGATGCTGCAGTTCCAGATCACCCTCTACGGCGACAACGAGCGGCTGGTGATGGTGCGCGACATCACCCGGCTGCACCGCCTCGAGCAGATGCGCCGCGACTTCGTCGCCAACGTCTCCCACGAGCTGCGCACGCCGCTGACCGTGCTCACCGGCTATCTCGAGACCTACACCGAGCACGCCGACCAGCTGCCGCCGCGCTGGCAGCGCGGCCTCGGCCAGATGCAGGACCAGACCCGACGCATGCAGAACCTGGTCGAGGACCTGCTGCTGCTGTCGCGGCTGGAAACCGACCACCAGACCGAACGCAGCGTGCCGGTGGCCGTGGCGCCGCTGCTGGGCAGCGTCCGCGACGACGCCGCCGCCCTGGCGGGCGGCGGGCGCCGGGTGCGCGTCGAGATCGACGAGTCGCACGATCTACTGGGGGTCGAGGCGGAACTGCGCAGCGCGGTCTCCAACCTGGCCTTCAACGCCGTGCGCTACACCCCCGAGGACAGCACCATCACCCTGCGCTGGCGCCCCTGGCAGGGCGGTGGCGCCCTCGAGGTCGAGGATGACGGCGACGGCATCGACCCGGTGCACATCCCGCGCCTGACCGAGCGCTTCTACCGAGTCGACAAGGGCCGCAGCGCCGCCACCGGCGGCACCGGCCTGGGGCTGGCGATCGTCAAGCACGTGCTGCTGCGCCACGACGCGCGCCTGGAGATCGACTCCCGCCCCGGCGAAGGCGCGCTGTTTCGCTGCGTGTTCCCCGCCGCCCGCCTGACCCGTCAGTCCATCGGCGAGGCCTACTCGCCCTCCGAGGAAACACCCCGCGCCGCCGGCAGCGGGCAGTTGCCGCAGTAGCCGAGTTCCGGCAGCCGGTAGCGCACGCAGCACAACCGCCGCCGCGTATGGCACGTGCCGTCGGCATCGCGGACCTGGCGGACCGGCCGATGGAGCGGGTTGCGGGCTCCGTCGGCGAACACCCGCCGGGCCATCAGCGCCTCGCCCAAGCCGAGGCCGGGTGCTGCCCACGCCTGTCCACGCAGCTGATCGATCAGGTAGGCGTAGTAGTGCCCGGCGTTGCTCCACAACGTGCGCGGCGCCAGCCCGCCGTGCGCGGCCATGACCGCGATGGCCGGCGCCAGCAGGCGATCCAGCAGCGGCCGCAGCAGTGGCTCGGGGTCGTCGGCCTCGATCATCTCGCCCTCGTGGGGTACCACCAGGCGGGCGACCCGCCCCGCGGCATCCAGCTCCAGCGCCAGCGTCTCGAGGGCCATCGGCAGCCGACGGCCCAGCACCAGGGCGGCCGCCGCCGGCACGAGGATCGCCTGGGCAAGAAAATACTTCGACCACAGCGAGACCAGCGCGCGGTGGTCGGGCCGCGTGTAGTCGCGGCCGAAGACGGCCAGTGCCGGGGCGAGCCCATCCGTCGAGAACAGCGCCGACGCGGCCCGGGTATTCGCCGACGCCGCGGCATCCGGAAGCCGCAGGCGGTCGTCCAGGCCAGCCAGCGGGCCACGGAACAGGGGGGCAAGGGAAGGCAGCATGGACGTCTCCGCTCGGACAACGTCCGCCACCTTAAGTGATAATAATTCTCGTTACAATCTTGCGCGGCAATCAGGAGCGCCGGGGCTTCTCGGCCGGCACTGGCAGATCCCGGTAGTGCTGCTGCCACATCAGCACCGCCCCGGCGACCGCACCGGGCAGCAGCAGCAGGTTGAGCACCGGTACCCAGCTGGCCGCCATCACCCAGCCGCCGAAGGTCAGCGTCGGCCACCAGCGCGAGCGCAGACGGCGGCGCATCTCGACGAAACTGACCAGGTTGTTGTCCATCGGGTAGTCGAGGTAGGTGACCGCCATCATCCAGGCCGAGAAGGCCGCCCATAGAAACGGCATCACCAGGTTCAGCCCGGGCACGAAGCCGAGCAGGAAGAGCAGCGCCATGCGCGGCAGGATATAGCCCAGCTTGACCAGCTCGCGGCCCAGGGCGTCGACGGCGGCGCGGGCGAAGCCGCGATCGTCCAGCGGCGGCCGGCCGGTGACCTGGCGCTCGACCTTCTCGGCGAGAAAGCCGTAGAAGGGCGCGGCGATCAGGTTGGCGACCAGCGTGAAGGTAAAGAACACCACCACCGCGAGGCTCGCCACCAGCAGCGGCCAGATCAGCCACTCGAGCCAGTTCAGCCAGCCCGGCACCTGGCGCATTCCATAGTCGATCCAGCCGCCGAAGTTGTCGAACAGGTAGACGAGGGTGCCGACATAGAGCAGCAGGTTGGCCAGAATCGGCAGAAAGACGTAACGACGCAGCCCCGGCGAGAGCACCAGGCGCGTGCCCCGGGCCAGGGCGCTGAAGGCATTGAGCATGGTCGGAGGATTCCCGCAACGAACAACGAAACGGCCGTCGCGCAGGCGACGGCCGGGGTCGATGACGGCCCGGAGGGCCGTCGGGGATCAACCTTTACCGGTCAGCGAGGAATCGTCAAGCGCATCGATGTTGCGGTGACGGACATCCAGCCCCTTGACCAGGTAGATGACGTACTCGGCCAGGTTGTCGGCGTGGTCGCCGATACGCTCCAGGGCCCGCAGGATCCACATCACGCTGAGAATCGAGCTGATCGAGCGCGGGTCCTCCATCATGAAGGTCATCAGCGAGCGCATGGCGCTGGTGTACTCGCTGTCCACGGCGTCGTCCTCGTGGGCGACCTTCAGGGCCAGCTCGGTATCGAAGCGGGCGAATGCCGTCAGGGCATCGCGGGTCATCTTGCGCACGTGCTCGCTGATGTGGCGGACCTCGACGAAGCCGTGCACCTGGCGTCCGGATTCGGCCAGCGCGAGGGCGTTGCGGGCGATCTTGCAGGCCTCGTCGCCGATGCGCTCGAGATCCGAGGTGGCGCGGATCACCGCCAGCACCAGCCGCAGGTCGGACGCCGCCGGCTGCCGGCGTGCCAGCACCCGCGTGCACTCGTCATCGATCTTCAGCTGCATGTCGTTGACGGCCTTGTCGTTGTCGCGCACGCGTTCGGCCAACCGGGTGTCGCCGTCGAGCAGCGCGGAGATGGCTTCCTGCACCTGTTTCTCGACCAGGCCCCCCATCGCCATCAGGTGGGTCTTGAGTTCCTCGAGTTCCTGGTTGAACTGCTTGGAAATATGCTGACTGTGAGTCTCGCTGGTGATGTCCATGACGTTCTCCGGGGCCGCGCACGAACGGCCGATGAGGTGAAATTCGCTGAGCGCCAGACGCGGATGATGTTCCGGGCACGAAACCGCTGGTGGCGATGATGCCGGAACAAGATTGCATTCCGATGAATCCACGACACCGACATCAGGGCGGGCCGGGCGTCACGAACGGGCCGCGGCTCCCGGTCCGCTCGACTTCGATTGTAGTCGGAGTCGCCCGCACGCAGGAAGCCGGGGACGCCGCGAAGTGCACGGCGAGGCTGGTCGCCCGACGGCGCGGCCGTTTAAGATGGCGGCCAGCTCGTGACAACAACAAGTGCCGGAAGGGAATCGACCATGACCGATCTCGATGATGTACCCGCCCCGCGTGGCGATCTGACCCTCAAGGTGCTGGCCGCCCGCCAGGACACCAACCTCTACGGCGACATCAGCGGCGGCTGGCTGGTCAATCAGATGGACCAGGCCGCCGAGCTGTGCGCCGGCCGCCAGGCCCACGGGCGTACCGCCACCGTGGCGATCGAGGCGATGGACTTCCTCTGTCCGGTCCGCATCGGCTCGGTGGTCAACATCTTCACCGCGGTGCGCGAGATCGGCCGCAGCTCGATCACCATCGACGTCGAGGTGTGGATCCGTCCGCCCCACGAGCGCGACCCCGAGGAGATGCACAAGGTCACCGAGGCCCGCTTCGTGATGGTGGCGCTGGACGACAACGGGCGCATTCGCGCGGTGCCCGAGACCAGCCGGGAGAGCCTCTGAGCCGCCCCGGCCGGTGGCACCCGACGGCGCGGGCCGTCAGCTGACCAGGGCGCGGTTCTTCAGGTAGGCGAACTCGCCGATGTCGGTGTAGCGGCGAACCTGCTGCTGGAAGTCACGGTAGGAGTCGAAGATCTTCTTCGACGCCGGGTCGTTGTCGGCCTGCTCCTGCAGGACCTTCTGCGAGGCTTCGGCGAGCGCCTTGAGCACGTCGTCGGGCAGCGAGCGCAGCTGCACATTGTGCTCCTCGACCAGCGTCTTGAGCGCCTCGGCGTTGCGGAAGGTGAACTCGTCGATCATCGCCAGGTTGGCGCTGCGCGCGGCTTCCTGCACCACCACCTTGAGGTCGTCGGGCAGCGCCTTCCAGGCCTCGAGATTGACCGTGCCCTCGAGAATCGCGCTGGGCTCGTTCCAGGCCGAGGTGTAGTAGTAGTCGGCGACCTGATAGAGCCCGAAGGCCAGGTCGTTGTAGGGCCCCACCCAGTCGGCGGCGTCGAGCACGCCGGTCTGCATCGAGGTGAAGATCTCCGAGCCGGGGATGGTCAGGGCGGTGGCGCCGATGCGATTCATCACCTCGCCGGCGAGCCCGGGCAGGCGGATCTTCAGGCCCTGCATGTCCTCCAGCGAGTTGATTTCCTTCTTGAACCAGCCGGCCATCTGGGTGCCGGTGTTGCCCACCGCGAAGGGCTTGAGGTTGTGCCCCGCGTAGAGCTCGTCCCACAGCGCCATGCCGCCGCCCTGGTACAGCCAGGCGTTGGTTTCGGTGGTGTTCATGCCGAACGGCACGGCGGTGAAGTACTGCGCCGCCGGCACCTTGCCGCGCCAGTAGTAGGAGGCGGAGTGGCCCATCTGCGCGGTGCCCTCGGACACCGCGTCGAAGACCTCGAGCGCCGGCACCAGCTCGCCGGCGCCGTAGACGTCGACCTGCATCCGCCCCCCGGACAGCTCGCCGATGCGCTTGGCGAAGTCGTTGGCGCCGGTACCCAGCGCGGGGAAGTTCTTGGGCCAGGAGGTGACCATCTTCCAGCGGATGGTGTCCTGGGCGCGGGCGGTGGAAACGAAAGGCGCGGCCGCGACACCGGCGGCGCCGGCCCCCAGTGTCGTCAGAAACTTGCGTCGTTGCATGCGGATGTATCTCCGGTAACTGTTCTTGTGCCCCGTGGGGTGTGTCCCTCCCGGACGGCCGTGGCGCGCCGCCCGAAAGGCCACAGTATGCGTCAGGGCTTATTTGACCGGCAAGGCAGGGGGGCCGGCGCTCAGCCGCTACTGCGGTTGCCGTGGCGAACCAGCCAGTAACAGATGCCCAGCCCCAGCACGGCGGCCGCCAGGGCGAGGATCTTGAGCGGCTCGACGGCCTCGAAGTCCAGCACCATGAACTTGCGCACCAGCGCCATGATGGCGATCAGCACCACGATCTCGACGTGAATGAACCCGCCGCCACTCTCCATGGTACGGACGATGGAGTTGTTGAACTCCATGGCGATCAGCACGGTGAGGATCATGTCGAAGACCGCCTGAAAGACCCGGTAGTCGAAGGGATCGCGGGTCTGCACGAACAACAGTTCGACGACGTGCATCACCAGATAGTAGAGCGCGGTCAGCACCGTGGCGCCGATCGCCACGGTCAGTACTAGCGACACCAGCCGCTCGAAGCGCTGGTAGCCGGATAGCCGTGCCCAGTTGTCGAACAGCTCGGGAAACCATTTCTTCTTCATGTGACGCATCCCGTCCGGAGGTTACAGCGGGGTCAGCTTGGCGAACCCCAGCACCAGCCACTTGTCGCCCTCGCCCTCGAAGCTCACCTGCACCCGGGCTCGCTCGCCCTGGCCCTCGGCGTTGAGCACCACGCCCTCGCCGAACAGCGGGTGATGGACGCGCTGGCCCAGCGACAGCACCGGTAGATCGCCGCCGCCGTCGACCGACGCCTGGGCGAGGCCGCGTGCCGGCCGCGTCGCCGTCACCGGCCGCGAGACCTGACCGCGCAGGCGCACCTCCTCGAGCAGTTCCTCGGGCAGCTCGCGCAGGAAGCGCGACGGCCGCTGGAAGGTCTCCTTGCCGTGCAGGCGACGCAGCTCGGCGTGGGTCAGGTAGAGCTTGTGCATGGCGCGAGTCACGCCCACATAGCACAGCCGGCGCTCCTCCTCGAGCCGCCCGGTTTCCTCCAGTGACATCTTGTGCGGGAACAGCCCCTCCTCGACCCCGGCGATGAACACCACCGGGAACTCCAGCCCCTTGGCGGAGTGCAGGGTCATCAGCTGCACACCGTCCTCGAACTCGTCGGCCTCGTGGTCGCCAGCGTTGAGCGCCGCCTCGGCGAGAAACGGCTCGAGGGCCGCGCTGCCCTCGCCGACCTCCTGTATCGCCAGCGCCTCGCCCTGGGTGAAGGCGCGCGCGGCATTGACCAGTTCCTCGAGGTTCTCGACCCGGGCCTGGCCCTTCTCGCCCTTCTCGTTGCGGTGATGCTCGACCAGCCCGGTCACCGTGTTGACGTGCTCGATGATCTCGTGCAGCGCCATGCCGGCGGTGTCGTTGTCGAGCCGCTCGATCAGGTTGGCGAAGGCGGTCACGGCGTTGGCCGCCCGGCCCTTGAGGGTGGCGTCGCTGACGCTGTCGTGCAGGGCCTGCCACAGCGAGGTGCCGGTCTCGCGGGCGCGCACGCGCAGGATCTCCACGGTGCGGGTGCCGATGCCGCGGGCCGGCACGTTGATCACCCGTTCCAGCGAGGCGTCGTCCTCGCGGTTGAGCAGCAGGCGCAGGTAGGCCAGGGCGTTCTTGATCTCCAGGCGCTCGTAGAAGCGCTGGCCGCCATAGATGCGGTAGGGCACGCCCTGGCGGATCAGGGTCTCCTCGATCACCCGCGACTGGGCGTTGGAGCGGTAGAGGATGGCGATCTCGCGGCGATTGAAGCCCGCGTCGACCTTTTCCTTGATGGTGTCGACGATGAAGCGCGACTCGTCCAGATCGTTGAAGCCGGCATACACGGAGATCGGCTCGCCCTTGGCCCCGGCGGTCCACAGCTCCTTGCCCATGCGCCCGGTGTTGTGGCCGATCAGGGCGTTGGCGGCATCGAGGATGGCGCTGGTCGAGCGGTAGTTCTGCTCGAGGCGCACGGTACGCGTCCCCGGGAATTCCTGCTCGAAGCGGCGGATGTTCTCGACCCGCGCGCCGCGCCAGCCGTAGATCGACTGGTCGTCGTCGCCGACCACGGTCAGGCCGTTGTGCTCGCCGGCGAGCAGCTTGAGCCAGGCGTACTGCAGGGTGTTGGTGTCCTGGAACTCGTCGACCAGCAGGTGGGCGAAGCGCTCGCGGTAGTGGGCCAGCAGCCGGGGATTGTCGCGCAGCAGCTCGAGGCTGCGCAGCAGCAGCTCGCCGAAGTCGACCAGCCCGCCGCGCTCGCAGGTCAGCTGGTAACGCTCGTAGAGCTCGACCATCTGCCCCAGGTAGGCGTCACCGTGAGTCTGCACCTGCTGCGGACGCAGGCCCTCCTCCTTGCAGCCGGAGATGAAGTACTGCACCTGGCGCGGCGGGAAGCGCTCGTCGTCGATGTTGTAGTCCTTGAGCAGGCGCTTGATCAGGCGCAGCTGGTCGTCGGCATCGAGGATCTGGAAGTGCTGCGGCAGGCGCGCGTCCTGCCAGTGGGTACGCAGCAGGCGGTGGGCGATGGAGTGGAAGGTGCCCACCCAGATGTTGCGCAGCGAGAGTCCCAGCAGCGCCTCGAGGCGGGTGCGCATCTCGCGCGCCGCCTTGTTGGTGAAGGTCACGGCGAGGATCGCGTAGGGCGAGAGCCCTTCGACCCGCAGCAGCCAGGCGATGCGGTGCACCAGCACCCGGGTCTTGCCCGAGCCGGCACCGGCCAGCACCAGCATGTTGCCCAGCGGCGCGCTGACGGCCTCGCGCTGGGCCGGATTGAGATCGTCGAGAAGCGTCGAGACGTCGCCCGGCGAGCCATTGCCCGGCGAGCCTGCGCCCGAAAGAACGTCGTCCATGGATACCGCTGTCGAGCTGCGAAATGGGCGCCCAGCTTAGCACATCGGCGCCTCAGGACGTCGCCGGGGACTCGCTGCCGGTGCCCTCGCCCGGCTCGGGGAAGCGCAGCGGCGTGAGGCTGCGCTTGACCGCCTTCAACTGCTCGGCGAGCTTGGGCCCGCGGGTCTTGGCCACGCCCACGGCGAGCACGTCGATGATCACCAGGTGGGCGATGCGCGAGCTCATCGGCGTGTAGATCTCGGTGTCCTCGTGGACGTCGATGTACAGCGGCAGGCTGACCTCATCGGCCAGCGGCGAGCGGCTCGGGCACAGCCCGATCACCGTGGCGCCCTTCTCGCGGGCCAGGCGCACGCTGTCGACCAGCGCCCGGGTGCGCCCGGTCTGCGAGATCGCCACCACCACGTCGCCCTCCTGGAGGGTCGCCGCCGACATGTTCTGCATGTGCGGGTCGGTGTAGGCCGAGGTGGAAATCTGCAGGCGGAAGAACTTGTGCTGGGCGTCGAAGGCCACCGCGCCGGAGGCGCCGAAGCCGTAGAACTCGACCCGGTTGGCCATCGCCAGCGCGTTGACCGCGCGCCCCAGGGCGTCGTTGTCGAGCCGGTCGCGCACCGACAGCAGGGTGCCGATGGTGGAGTCGAACAGGCTGTGGGAAAACTCGGCGACGCTGTCGCTGTCGTTCATCGAGAACTGGGCGAACTGACTGCCGGCAGCCAGCATCTGCGCCAGCTGCAGCTTGAAGTCCTGGAAGCCGCTGCAGCCCAGGGCGCGACAGAAGCGCACCACGGTCGGCTCGCTGACCTTGGCCTCGGTGGCCAGGTCGACGATGCGCATGTGGATGACCTCGTCGGGATGACGCAGCACGAAGCGCGCCACCTTCTGCTCGGAGCGACGAAAGTGCTCCATGCGACGTCGCATTTCATCGAATAGGGCACGGCTCACGGTTCGCTCCTCTTGCTGAATCGGCCGGTCGTGGTAACCGGCGCGCCTGCGGGATACGCCCTCGCGGGCCATCACCGGCCAACAGTATGCCCAATCTGCGTGGAAAACGGCAGCCCGGCCCTCAATGTCACGATTTTGTCAACTGGGGTATAGTAAGAAATGACGTGTCTTTGACACCTTTGCCGTTGCAAGGAGAGTCGACATGCGCAATGAAGAACAACTGGGTGCCGTCAAGAGCGAGCTTCTCGACATCTTCATGACCATGGAAGTCACCGAGCACGAGACCCGCAAGAAGAGTGCCGCCGTCCGCTACCTGCGCGCGCGCCGGGGCATCGAGATGCACAACGAGATCAAGCGGCTCGAGCGCGACATCGCCGAATTCGAGGATGACGCCCTGCAGTAGCCCCAACGCAAACGCCCCGACCTGACGGCCGGGGCGCGGGATGCCGGGATGGGCTCGGCGGCGCTTACAGGCTGCCGATGAAGACCACGATCACCCCCAGCGGGGCGACATAGCGCGCCGCGAACCGCCACAGCGCGAAGGCGCCCTCGCCCATGCGCAGGTTCTCGTAGAGTTCCTCGCGGCCGATGCACCAGCCCACGAACAGCACCGCGGCCAGACCGGTCAGCGGCAGGATCAGCTTGCTGGTGAAGTAGTCCAGCAGCGCGAACATGGTCATGCCGTCGAACTTGGCGAACACGCCCAGCGGCGCCACGTCGGACCAGACGTTGAACGACAGCACGGTGACGATGCCCAGCGCCCAGGTAGCGGCGCCGGCCACCAGGGTCGCGCCGACACGGGACAGCGGCGTGCGCTCCTCCAGCCATTCGACGATCGGTTCGAGCAGCGAGATCGCCGAGGTCCAGGCGGCGAACACCAGCAGCACGAAGAACAGCACGCCGAACAGCCAGCCACCCGTCATGTGGCCGAACGCCAGCGGCAGGGTCTGGAAGATCAGCCCCGGGCCGGCGGCCGGGCTCAGGTCATTGGCGAAGACCACCGGGAAGATCGCCAGTCCCGCCATCAGCGCGATCACGGTATCCATCACCACGACGATGAGGGCGCTGCGCCCGATGTTGACGTCCTGCGGCAGGTAGGAACCGTAGGCGATCATGATCCCCATGCCCAGGCTCAGGGTGAAGAAGGCATGGCCCAGTGCGGCCAGCACCCCGTCCTTGGACAGCTTGGAGAAGTCCGGCGTGAACAGGTAGGCCACGCCCTCGGCGAAGGCGCCGGAGGTCGCGGCATAGCCGACCAGCACCACCAGCAGTACCACCAGCGCCGGCATCAGCAGCTTGGTGGCCCGCTCCAGGCCGCCGGTCACGCCGCCCAGTACCACACCGATGGTCAGCAGCATGAACAGGCTGTGCCAGAGCAGCAGTCGCGTGGGATCGGCCAGCAGACCGCTGAACATGTCGCCCACCGCCGTGCTGTCCAGACCGGCGAAGGCATTGCTCGCGCCGAGCTCGATGTAGGCCAGCCCCCAGCCGCCGATCACGCTGTAGAACGACAGGATCAGGTAGGCGCCGAGGATGCCGAACACCCCGATCAGCACCCAGGCGGGACTACGCTTGAAGCGCCGGGTCAACAGCGACATCGAGGCGATCGGGTTGCGCTGGCCGAGACGGCCGATCAGCCATTCCGACATCAGGATGGGCACGCCCACCAGCGCGATGCAGACCAGGTAGATGAGCACGAAGGCACCGCCCCCGCTCTCGCCGGTCATGTAGGGAAACTTCCAGATATTGCCAAGGCCGACAGACGACCCTACCGCGGCGAGGATGAAGGCCAGCCGGGATGACCATTGGGCATGAGATTGCTTCGACATAATGCACCCTGAGTGTACGTGTCATCATCGATCGATCGGATGCGATGACGCCTTGTCCTTGTTGTGCCACGTCCCGCGCAGCGTGGATCGCACGCTGCCTGCCAGGGCATGACAGGATCCTCGCAACCCGTTCGGGCGCGGGACGCCGGGCACAGCAACGAATCGACACGATCGTGCGGGTGAATAGCGGACTATCTGACACCGGGGATCGAAGGGCACGACTCGGAGCACTTGCCTGTCGTCGCGCGGAGCCGAGTGTGGCGGGTTGCCTCAACCGCCAGCAGGATCACTGCCGCGAGACAGCCGGCACACCGCGCCGCCGGGTGTAGCGACGCAGCGTGCCGGCTGCCGTCAACAAGCCGTGGCGGACGAGGCATGCCGGTCGGACACGCCTTGCTCGCCATCGGGCCATCGCGCCATGGGGCGCAAGGGCGACAAAACTAGCCGATGATGAGCCACTTGACCAGCCCCGTCTTCCGCCCGGCGCCCATTCAGAACAGCGTGGCCTGACGCTCGCCGGGAAAGGCCGCCAGCAGCGGCAGGTCCAGTGCCTCGCCCAGCGCCGTGTAGAGCGTTCGCGCCAGGGCCGGCGCCTGGCGATTGTCCGGGGTATGCACAAACAGGAAAGGGGTTTTCCCCTGTTTTATCCACAGGGAAAGGCGCTCGACCCAGGGCGCGAAATACCGCCGATTGAGCGCCGTGTCAAGATGGCCGATGAAGCGCACGATGGGGCGCTCTCCCGTGGAAAGCACGTGTAATGGGAGCCGGGGCTTTTCGGACTGGGCGGTACGCAGCCGCGGGTCGTCGCCGGTGGGCGTGGCGAACAACGGCCGCACGTCGAGCATCACCCGGTCCACGTTGTGAGTTATCAACAGGCGGTTGAGACGCTGCTCGGCGCTGCCCTTGTGGAAAAATTCACGGGCACGGACCTCGACGCTGCAGGGCACGCCCGCCGGCCAGCGCGCGAGCAGGCGTTCCAGCGCCGGCAGTTCCGCGGCACCGAAGTCGCGTGGCAGCTGGATCATCACCGGCCCCAGGCGCGGGCCCAGCGGCGCCAGGCCGTCGAGAAAGGTCTCCAGGTCGGCGTCGATCCCGGTCAGGCGTCGTTCATGGGTCAGCGCCGCCGGCAGCTTGAAGTAGAAGCGGAACGTCGGCGGTGATCGCCGGGCCCAGGCCGCTACCGTCTCGGCGCGCGGGGTGCCGCTGTAGAAGGTGGTGTTGCCCTCGACGCTGGAGAACACCCGGGCATAGTCGGTCAGGAAGTCCTCGGAGGCCGCCTGCCGTGGGTAGAGACCACCGCGCCAGTCGGCATTGGCCCACATCGGCAGTCCCAGATGCAGCCGCGGCCCGCTGTGTCGGTCGCTCATGACACCCTCGCGAATCAGGATCCAGCGCGCAGGATACGCCATCGCCGCCCCGCCCGTCCGGGCGTCTTTTTCCTTGGCAAGGCCATTGCTGCCATCGGAGCCAAAGGCGCTGGAATCGGCATCGGCTGCCGCGCCGCGACTCATCCCCTATAATCGAGCCAGCCGGCCGCGTGCCCTGCCGGGTTGGCAGACACTTTCACTTTCCCTCTTCACGGATGCGAGGTAACCCGCGTGATCGTCGAGCTCCCCTGGCCTCCCGCTGCCCGCGGTGTGCGTTCCCTGATTCTCGTGCTGCTGCTCGCCCTGCTGGCCGCCTGCAGCAGCCAGGCCCCGCAGCCGACCGAGCCGCCCTCGCCGGTGGAACAGCAGCTCACGCGGCAGATGCACCCCATGGACTGGCAGGATCTGCCCGGCTGGCGTCAGGAAAACGCCGTCGCCGCCCTGGGCGCCTTCCGCCAGAGCTGTCGGCGCCTTGCCCGACGCGACGGCTGGGCGGCGGTCTGCCGCGACGCCGAGGCCCTCGACCCGCTCGACAGCGAGGCCATCCGCGACTTCTTCGAACGCCGCTTCGCCCCCTACCTGATGGTCAACGCCGACGGCTCGACCACCGGGCTGATCACCGGCTACTACGAACCGCTGCTGCATGGTTCGCGCCGGCGTCACGGCCCCTATCAGACACCGCTCTACCGCCTGCCCGACGCCTGGCGGAGTGATCCCGACGCTCAGCGGCCGAGTCGCGCGGCCCTGCGCAAGAGCGGCCGGCTCGCAGGTCAGGAACTGGTCTGGGTCGACGATCCCATCGAGGCCGCCTACCTGCAGATCCAGGGCTCCGGGCGCATCGAGCTGGCCGAGGGCGGCACCCTGCACGTGGGCTACGCCGGCACCAACAACCAGCCCTTCCGCTCCTTCGCCCGGGCGCTGATCGACCGCGGCGCCATCACCCCCGGCGAGGCCACCCTCGACGGCATCCGCGCCTGGGCCCGGCGTCATCCGGACAGGGTGCAGGCCGCGCTGGACGTCAATCCGCGGGTGGTGTTCTTCCAACCTCGCGAGTCCGACCCGCGTGCCGGCGCCGACGGCCCGGTCGGTGCACTCGGCGTGCCGCTCACCTCGCGGCGCAGCCTGGCGGTCGACCCCTCGCGCATTCCGCTGGGCGCGCCGGTGTTCCTGGCCACCACGCGGCCGCTGTCCAACACGCCACTGCAGCAACTGATGGTCGCCCAGGATACCGGCAGCGCGATCACCGGCGCGGTGCGCGCCGACTTCTTCTGGGGGCATGGCGACCAGGCGGGGGAGCTGGCCGGGCGCATGAAGCAGCCCGGCCAGCTGTGGGTGCTGATGCCGCGCCAGCGGCGCTGAGGCCGCCTATTCGACGGTCACCGACTTGGCCAGGTTGCGGGGCTGGTCGACGTCGGTGCCCTTGAGCACGGCCACGTGATAGGACAGCAGCTGCAGCGGCAGGGTATAGAGCAGCGGCGCCAGGGCCTCATCGACCGGTGGCAGGCGCAGCACGTGCACGCCCTCGGTATCTTCCAGGCGCACGCTCTCGTCGGCGAACACGAACAGCTCGCCGCCGCGGGCACGGACTTCCTGCAGGTTGGACTTGAGCTTCTCCAGCAGCTCGTCGTTGGGCGCCACCGAGATCACCGGCATCTCGCTGTCGACCAGCGCCAGCGGGCCGTGCTTGAGCTCGCCCGCCGGGTAGGCCTCGGCATGGATGTAGGAGATCTCCTTGAGCTTGAGCGCCCCCTCCAGGGCGATCGGGTAGTGCGCCCCCCGGCCCAGGAACAGGGCGTGCTGCTTCTCGGCGAAGGCCATCGACAGCGCCTCGATGGCGGCATCCAGGCCGAGCACCTGGCGCACGCCCCCCGGCAGCGCGTGCAGGGCCTGGACGATGCGCGCCTCCTCGGCGGCATCCAGGCCGTGGCGACGACCCAGCGACAGGGTGAGCAGCATCAGCGCCACCAGCTGGGTGGTGAAGGCCTTGGTCGAGGCCACACCGATCTCCGGCCCGGCCTGGGTCATCAGCGCCAGGTCCGACTCGCGCACCAGCGAGCTGCCCGGCACGTTGCAGATCGCCAGGCTGCCCAGGTAGCCGCGTTCGCGGGCGAAGCGCAGCGCCGCCAGGGTGTCGGCGGTCTCGCCCGACTGCGACAGGGTGACGAACAGGGTATCCTCGGGCACCACCACCCGGCGGTAGCGGTACTCGGAGGCGACCTCCACCTGGGTGGGCAGCCCGGCGTACTTTTCCAGCCAGTAGCGCGCCACCAGTCCGGCGTGATAGCTGGTGCCGCAGGCCACGATGTGCACCTGGCGGGCTCGTGACAGCAGCGCCTCGGCCTGGGGGCCGAAGCTTTCCGCCAGCACCCGTCGCTCGCTCAGCCGTCCCTCGAGGGTGGCGGCGATGACCTGCGGCTGCTCGTAGATTTCCTTGAGCATGAAGTGGCGATAGCCGTCCTTGGAGGCGGCGCCGTCGCCATGCTCGTAGGTCTGCACGCCGCGTTCCTGACGCTCGCCGGCACGATCGAAGACCTCGGGGGGCTCGCCCTGGGACAGGCGCACCACGTCGCCTTCCTGCAGGTAGATGAAGCGGTCGGTGACCGGCAGCAGCGCCAGCGGGTCGGAGGCCAGGAAGGTTTCCTCGATGCCCACGCCGACCACCAGCGGGCTGCCCTTGCGGGCGCCGATCAGGGTCTCGGGCTCGCCACGATGCAGCACGGCCAGCGCATAGGCGCCCTCGAGCAGCGCCACCGCCTGCTGAACGGCGGTCAGCAGGTCCTGGCTGCGATTGAACTCGCGGGCCAGCAGGTGGGCGACCACCTCGGTGTCGGTCTCGGAGGTGAACACGTAGCCCTGACCTTCCAGCTCGGCCTTGAGCGCCTCGTGATTCTCGATGATGCCGTTGTGCACCACCGCCAGGCTCTCGCCGGACTGGTGCGGATGGGCGTTGTGCTCGCTGGGCCGGCCATGGGTCGCCCAGCGGGTATGGGCGATACCCACCTGCCCGCTCAGCGGCGACTCGGCGAGGCAGGCTTCCAGCGCCGCGACCTTGCCCATCGCCCGCTGGCGGTTCAGGCGGGCATCCTCGGAGAGCACCGCCATGCCCGCCGAGTCGTACCCCCGGTATTCAAGCCGTCTCAGCCCCTCGAGCAGGATCTCCTGAACGGGGCGCCGGGCCACGGCACCGACGATTCCACACATGCTGGCCTCCTTGTCTTCACTCGCTCACGGCGACACGGATGACGGCGACATCGTGAGCCTCGAGACGCTCGCGGGTGGCGTCGTCCATGCCGTCGTCGGTAATCAGGGTATGAATGCGCGCCCAGGGCAGCTCCAGGTTGGGGATGCGCCGCCCGACCTTGTCGGATTCCGCCAGCACCACCACTTCACGGGCGACCTCGGCCATCACCCGCGAGAGGCCGATCAGCTCATTGTAGGTAGTGGTGCCCCGTTCGAGATCGATGCCGTCGGCGCCGATGAACAGCTGGTCGAAGTCGTAGCAGCGCAGTACCTGCTCGGCGACCCGGCCCTGGAAGGATTCGGAGTGCGGGTCCCAGGTTCCGCCGGTCATCAGGATCACCGGCTCGGGCTCCAGCTCACGCAGCGCGTTGGCCACCGACAGGGCGTTGGTCATCACCACCAGCCCCTCGTGGCCGCCGAGCTCGGGAATCATCGCCGAGGTGGTGGTGCCGCTGTCGATGATCAGGCGGTTGTGGGCGCGGATGCGCTCGCCGGCGGCCCGGGCGATGGCCCGCTTGGCGACGGACGGCGTCGCCGCGGGCTCGGCGAGCATCTCCTGGGGCAGCGGCGCGGCACCGCCGAAGCGGCGCAGCAGCAGGCCCCCCTTCTCGAGGGTGGCCAGATCCTTGCGCACCGTGACCTCGGAGGTGGCGAAATGGCGGGCCAGACTGTCAACGCTGGTCTCGCCGTGATCATTGACGTAGGCGAGGATGGCATGGCGCCGCTGCAGGGTATCGCGCTTGGGCATTTTTCTGTCGAAACGAAAGCTGTTTCTTTCAACTCGAAAGATAATGCGCCCATCAAACGCCAATCGCCGGCCCGCGTCAAGCCACCGAGAGCATCACGACGGACTCAGTCGTCCCTGGTCGGCCGTTGCCAGTCGTCGCGCTGGGTCTGGCGAGCGCGGGCCACCGCCAGCGTCCCGGCGTCGACATTGCGGCTGATCGTCGAGCCGGCGCCGATGGTGGCTCCCGCCCCCACCGTGACCGGGGCCACCAGGGCGGTGTTGGAGCCGATGAAGGCGGCGTCGCCGATCTCGGTGCGGTGCTTGCGGGCACCATCGTAGTTGCAGGTGATGGTGCCGGCGCCGACGTTGACGTCGCGGCCCAGCTCGGCATCGCCCACGTAGCTCAGGTGGTTGATCTTGCTGCCCTCGCCGACCCGGGCGTTCTTGGTCTCGACGAAGTTGCCCACCTTCGCCCCCGAGGCCAGGTGCGTGCCGGGGCGCAGCCGCGCGAAGGGCCCGACCTGGCCGGCCCCCGCCAGCACGGCCCCCTCCAGCACACTGTGCGCCGCGATGCGCGAGTCCGCGCCGATGCGCGAGTCGCGGATCACGCAGTAGGGGCCGACCGTCACCCCGTCGGCCAGCTCGACCTCGCCCTCGAACACGCAGCCCACGTCGATGAACACGTCGCGCCCGCAGGTCAGCCGGCCGCGGACGTCGAGCCGCGCCGGATCGGCCAGCGCCACGCCGGCGGTCATCAGCGCCTCGGCCTGGCCCAGCTGGTAGGCGCGCTCGAGACGGGCCAGCTGGGCCCGGTTGTTGACGCCCTCGACCTCCACCGGAGTCGCGGGCTGGGCCGTGGCGATGGTCAGGCGCTCCTCGGCGGCCATGGCGATGACGTCGGTCAGGTAGTACTCGCCCTGGGCATTGTCGGCGGAGAGCCGCGGCAGCCAGCGCCGCAGCTGGTCGGCGGTCATCGCCATGATGCCGGTGTTGCACTCGCGGATTCCGCGCTCGGCCTCGGAGGCATCCTTGTGCTCGACGATCGCCACCGCCCGGCCCTCGGCATCGCGCTTGATGCGGCCGTAACCGGCGGGGTCGTCCAGGGTCACGGTCAACAGCCCCAGGCGATCGTCCGCCACCTCGGCGAGCAGCGCCTCGAGGGTCTCGCGGCGAATCAGCGGCACGTCGCCGTAGAGGATCAGCACCTTGCCGTCGCCGAGCGCCTCCAGCGCCTGCGCCACGGCATGGCCGGTGCCCTTCTGCTCGGCCTGGACGACGAAGCTCGCCCGGGTGTCGGCGAGCGTCTCGCGCACCGCCTCGCCGCCGTGGCCGATCACCACGTGCAGCCGCTCGGGGCCCAGGCTGTCGGCGGTATCCAGCACATGGCGCACCATGGGTCGGCCCGCCAGGGCATGCAGGACCTTGGGGCGCGCCGAGCGCATTCGCGTTCCCTGGCCGGCCGCCAGGATCACCACGTCGAGAGACATCCTCACTCCTTGTTCGCTTGTCGCGTGACCGACGCCAGTTTACGAGGCTCCCGGTCACGGCTCCATGACGGCCGCCGTGTTTCCTGACGGCCGGACACGAAAACGCCCCATGGAGTCGGGCTCCATGGGGCGTGATTACCGCCGACGTCGGGATCAGCGCTTGCCGCTGGCCCGTCGCAGCTGGTCGAGCGTGCGCAGCTTGGCCACCGCTTCGGCGAGCTCGGCTGCGGCCCGGGAGTAGTCCAGGTCCGACTTCTGCTCGTTGAGCTCGCGCTGGGCCTCCTTGCGCGCCGACTCGGCCTCGGCCTCGTCGAGATCGCGGGCCCGCACCGCGCTGTCGGCGAGCACCGACACCAGATCGGGCTGCACCTCGAGGAAGCCGCCGTTGACGTAGTAGACCTGCTCGTCGCCGCTCTCGCCCAGCACGCGCAGCGGACCCGGCTTGAGCTCGGTCAACAGCGGCGTGTGGCCGGCCATGATGCCCAGATCGCCCATCATGCCGGCGGCGACGAGCTGGTTGACCTCGCCGGAGAAGATCGACTGCTCGGCGCTGACGATCTCGCAATGGAAGCTTTTCGCCATACCTTAGGTCCTCTTGCGTGGACGGCTTACTTCATCTTGTTGGCTTTCTCGACAGCCTCGTCGATGGTGCCGACCATGTAGAAAGCCTGCTCCGGCAGCTCGTCGTAGTCGCCGTCGAGGATGCCCTGGAAGCCGCGGATGGTCTCCTTGAGCGGCACGTACTTGCCGGGCGCGCCGGTGAAGACCTCGGCGACGAAGAACGGCTGCGACAGGAAGCGCTGGATCTTGCGCGCCCGGTTGACGGACAGCTTGTCCTCGTCGGACAGCTCGTCCATGCCCAGGATGGCGATGATGTCCTTGAGTTCCTTGTAGCGCTGCAGCACGCCCTGCACGCCGCGGGCGACGTTGTAGTGCTCCTCGCCGACCACCAGCGGGTCGAGCTGACGCGAGGTGGAGTCCAGCGGGTCGATCGCCGGGTAGATACCCAGTTCGGCGATGGAGCGCGCCAGTACCACGGTGGCGTCCAGGTGGGCGAAGGTGGTCGCCGGGGACGGGTCGGTCAGGTCGTCCGCGGGCACGTAGACGGCCTGCACGGAGGTGATCGAGCCGGTCTTGGTGGAGGTGATGCGCTCCTGCAGCACACCCATCTCCTCGGCCAGGGTCGGCTGGTAGCCCACCGCGGAGGGCATGCGGCCCAGCAGTGCGGAGACCTCGGTGCCGGCCAGGGTGTAGCGGTAGATGTTGTCGACGAACAGCAGCACGTCGCGGCCTTCATCGCGGAACTTCTCGGCGATGGTCAGGCCGGTCAGCGCCACGCGCAGGCGGTTGCCCGGCGGCTCGTTCATCTGGCCGTAGACCAGCGAGACCTTGTCGAGGACGTTGGACTCCTGCATCTCGTAGTAGAAGTCGTTGCCCTCGCGGGTGCGCTCGCCGACCCCGGCGAACACCGAGTAACCGCTATGCTCGGTGGCGATGTTGCGGATCAGCTCCATCATGTTGACGGTCTTGCCCACGCCGGCGCCGCCGAACAGGCCGACCTTGCCGCCCTTGGCGAACGGGCAGACCAGGTCGATGACCTTGATGCCGGTCTCCAGCAGCTCGCTGGATGCCGCCTGATCGGCGTAGCTCGGCGCCTTGCGGTGGATCGGCATGCGCTCTTCCTCGCCGATCTCGCCGGCCTCGTCGATGGGCTCGCCGAGCACGTTCATGATGCGGCCCAGGGTCTCCTTGCCGACCGGCACGGAGATGGGCGCCTTGCTGTTTTCCACGGCCATGCCGCGCTTGAGGCCCTCGGTGGAGCCCATGGCGATGGCACGTACCACGCCGTCGCCCAGCTGCTGCTGGACCTCGAGAATGGTCCCCGGCTCGGAGACCGTCAGCGCGTCGTAGACCTTGGGGACGTCGTCCCGCGGAAACTCTACGTCAATCACCGCGCCGATGATTTGTACGATACGTCCGCTCATCTTGGATCCTCTTAAACCTGCAAATGAAACCTGCTGCGTTTCACCGGCGCGTCACACCGCGGCGGCGCCACTCACGATCTCGGAAATTTCCTGGGTAATGGCCGCCTGGCGGGCCTTGTTGTACACCAGTTGCAATTCGTCGATCAGGTTGCCGGCGTTGTCGGTCGCGTTCTTCATCGCGATCATGCGCGCCGCCTGTTCGCAGGCTGCATTCTCGACCACCGCCTGATAGACCTGCGACTCGACATAGCGCTTGAGCAGCTTGTCGAGCAGGGCCTGGGCGTCCGGCTCATACAGGTAGTCCCAGCTGTCGGGACGGGGTTGTTCGTCGTCGTCGTCCTCGTCGGACGTGACCAGCGGTACCAGCTGGCGCACGGTCGGCTTCTGGGTCATGGTGTTGACGAATTCGTTGGACACCACGTAGAGCCGATCCAGCGTACCGTCGTCGAAGGCATCGAGCATGACCTTGACGCTGCCGATCAGATCCTTGGCCTCGGGGGCCTCGCCGAGCCCGCTCTTGGCCGCAAGCAGGTTGCCGCCGTACTTGCGGAAGAACGTGCCGGCCTTGCTCCCGATGGCGACGAAATCGGTTTCGACGCCCTTGTCACGCCACGCCTTCGCATCCTTGACCACGGCCTTGAACAGGTTGACGTTCAGGCCGCCGGCCAGACCGCGGTCACTGGAGACGACGATATAGCCGACCCGCTTGACCTCGCGGTCGAGGGTGTAGGGATGGCGGTACTCGGGATTGGCCTTGGCGACATGGCCCACGACCTTGCGGATCTGCTTGGCATACGGCTGGCTGGCCTGCATCCGCTCCTGCGCCTTACGCATCTTCGACGCAGCGACCATTTCCATGGCGCTGGTGATCTTCTGCGTATTCTTGATACTGCCGATCTGAGTCTTGATCTCTTTTGCGGCTGCCATAGCGATCTACCTTATTCGTGGCCCCTCGGGGAATCGCAGGCCCGGCCAGGCCGGGCCCGGGGGATTACCAGGTTTGAGTAGCCTTGAATTTCTCGACGCCGGCCTTGAGACCCTGCTTGATCTCGTCGCTGTAGTCGCCGGTCTGGTTGATCTTGTCGAGCAGCTCGCCGTGTTCGGCCTTCATGTAGTCGTGCAGCGCGCTTTCGAAGTCCAGCACCTTGCTGACCTCGACGTCGTCGAGGAAGCCCTCATTGGCCGCGAACAGCGTCAGGGCCATCTCGGCCACGGACATCGGCGCGTACTGGGTCTGCTTCATCAGCTCGGTGACCCGCTGGCCGTGCTCGAGCTGCTTGCGGGTCGCTTCGTCCAGATCGGAGGCGAACTGCGAGAACGCCGCCAGCTCGCGATACTGGGCCAGGGCGAGACGCACGCCGCCACCCAGCTTCTTGATGATCTTGGTCTGGGCCGAGCCACCCACGCGCGACACCGACAGACCGGCGTTGATCGCCGGACGAATGCCGGAGTTGAAAAGGCCGGTCTCGAGGAAGATCTGACCGTCGGTGATCGAGATCACGTTGGTCGGCACGAACGCCGAGACGTCGCCACCCTGGGTCTCGATGATCGGCAGCGCGGTCAGCGAGCCGGTCTGGCCCTTCACTTCGCCGTCGGTGAACTTCTCGACGTAGTCGGCGTTGACGCGTGCGGCACGCTCGAGCAGGCGCGAGTGCAGGTAGAAGACATCACCCGGATAGGCTTCACGGCCCGGCGGACGACGCAGCAGCAGGGAAATCTGGCGATACGCCCAGGCCTGCTTGGTGAGGTCGTCGTAGACGATCAGGGCGTCCTGACCGCGGTCGCGGAAGTACTCGCCCATCGAGCAGCCGGCATAGGGGGCCAGGAACTGCATGGCGGCCGGATCGGCGGCGCCGGCGGCGACGACGATGGTGTGCTCCATCGCGCCATGTTCCTCGAGCTTGCGCACCACGCTGGCGATGGTCGACTGCTTCTGACCTACCGCGACGTAGATACAGGTAACGCCCTTGCCCTTCTGGTTGATGATGGTGTCCACCGCGATGGCGGACTTGCCGATCTGGCGGTCGCCGATGATCAGCTCACGCTGACCGCGGCCGATCGGCACCATAGCGTCGATGGACTTGAGGCCGGTCTGGATCGGCTGGTCGACGCCCTGACGGGTGATGACGCCCGGCGCGACCTTCTCGACCGCGTCGGTCAGCTCGGTGCCCAGTTCGCCCTTGCCGTCGATGGGGTTGCCCAGGGCGTCGACCACGCGGCCGACCAGCTCGGGGCCCACCGGCACCTCGAGGATGCGGCCGGTGCACTGGGCGGTCATGCCTTCCTCGAGCTGCTGGTAGTCGCCCAGCACCACGGCGCCGACGCTGTCACGCTCGAGGTTGAGGACCATGCCGAAGACGTGGCCCGGGAATTCGATCATCTCGCCGAACATCGCGTCCGCCAGCCCGTGAATTTTCACGATGCCGTCGGACACGCTGACGATGGTGCCCTGATTACGGGCTTCGGAGGCGACATCCAGCTTTTCGATGCGCTGCTTGATGATGTCGCTGATCTCGGAAGGATTCAGTTGCTGCATGCCATGTCCCTCAAGCTCAGACGGAGAGTGTGTCGCGCAGACGGGCCAGTCGGTTGCGCACCGAACCGTCGATGACGGTGTCGCCGGCACGCAGGATGACGCCGCCCATCAGGGCACGGTCCACCTGAGTGGTAATGGAGATTTCGCGGTTCAGGCGCTTGGCCAGGGCACTCGCGAGCGTGTCTTGCTGAGCGGCGTCGAGCGGGAACGCGGAGACGATGGTCACCTCCAGGCGCTTCTCCTGCTCGGCCTTCAGCTGCTCGAACTGCTCGGCAATGTCCGGCAGCGCCGCCAGGCGGTGGCTCTGGCCCAGGGTCCGCAGGAAGTTACGGACTTCCTCGCTGAACGCCTCGCCGCCGACATCGAGCACGATGTCGGCCTTCTCGGCGCCGGACAACCGGGGGTTGTCCAGCACCCGCGAGCGCATGGCGTCATCGGCAATCACGCCGGCCGCCAGTGTCAGCATTTCGGACCAGGCCTCGAGCGCCCCCTGGGTGTGCGCGAACTCGAACGCCGCCTTGGCGTAAGGTCGAGCGACGGTAGACGTTTCAGCCATGGGTCACCTCCTCAAAGCTCGGCGGCGAGCTTGTCGACGAGCTCGCGATGTTTAGCCTCGTCGATGGAGGATTCCAGGATACGCTCCGCACCTTCGACAGCGAGTCGCGACACCTGCGAACGCAGCTCTTCCTTCGCGCGATTGATTTCCTGCTCGATCTCGGAACGGGCCGCGGTAATCATCCGCTCGCCCTCGAGACGGGCATTCTCGCGCGCTTCCTCGATCATCTGGTTCGACCGCTTGTGGGCCTGCTCTAGGATCTCGGCCGCCTGCTCCTTGCTCTCGCGCAACGTCTCGTTGGCCTGCTCCTGGGCCAGTTCGAGGTCACGGGTGGCACGGCTGGCAGCGTCCAGGCCATCGGCAATCTTCTTCTGACGTTCCTGCAGCGCCTGCATGACCGGAGGCCATACATACTTCATGCAGAACCAGACGAAGACCGCGAAGGCTATGGCCTGACCGATCAGGGTAAGGTTCAGATTCACGCCAGCACCTCTCGCTTCACAGGTTTGTGGTCAGAGTCCCGGTTGGTCTTGCGACCCACCGTGATTCAACCCACAAACGGGTTGGCGAAGGTGAAGAACAGCGCGATACCCACACCGATCATGGTCACGGCGTCCAGCAGGCCGGCGACGATGAACATCTTCACCTGCAGCTGCGGGATCATCTCCGGCTGACGCGCGGCGCCTTCGAGGAACTTGCCACCCAGGATGCCGAAGCCGATGGCGGTACCCAGGGCGCCCAGGCCGATCAGCAGGGAAACGGCGATAGCGGTCATGCCCAGAACTTGTGCTTCCATGATGTACTCCAGTTTTCAGTCAAGTGGTTTAGCGGGTTAAGGGTTGACGGTTCAATGCTCTTCGGTCGCCATGCTCAGGTAGACGATCGTCAGCATCATGAAGATGAACGCCTGCAGCGTAACGATCAGGATGTGGAAGACCGCCCAGGAGAAATGCAGCGGCAACTGCCACAGCCCGATCATCGCGATCAGGATGAAGATCAACTCGCCGGCATACATGTTGCCGAACAGACGAAGGGCGAGCGACACCGGCTTGGCCAGCAGGGTCACCACCTCGAGGATGAAGTTGATCGGAATCAGGATGACCTGGAACAGCTTGTTGGAGGAGCTGAACGGATGCAGCGTCAATTCCCCAATGAAGCCGGAAAGCCCCTTGTGACGAATGGAGTAGATGATGATCAGGGCAAAGACCGACAGTGACATGCCGAGCGTGGCATTGACGTCGGTGGTGGGCACGACCTTGAAGTAGACGTGCGCGGGATCGGCACCGAACATGACGCCGATCTTCTGCGCCAGCATCGGCAGCAGGTCGACGGGCACCAGATCCATGAGGTTCATCAGGAAGATCCAGCAGAAGATCGTCAGCGACAGCGGCGCGATCAGCCGGCTCTTGCCGTGGAAGGTTTCCTTCACCGAGTTGTCGACGAACTCGACCATCATCTCGACGAAGTTCTGCAGACCATGGGGGACGCCGGTGGTCGCGGCCTTGGCGGCCTTGCGGAAGAGCCACAGGAACAGCACGCCCAGGCCGATCGACCAGGCCATGGTGTCCAGGTGGATCGCCCAGAAGCCCATTTCGGCGGCCTCCTCGGCGGAGTGAGCCATCGCCCAGCCGTGGTCGGGATGATACCCGAAGGTCAGGTTCTGCAGATGGTGCTGGATGTACGCCGTCGGCGTCAGATTGTTGCCTGCTGCCATTGCACTGCCTCGATGTCAGGTGTACGACGGGCGCTTCAGCAGCCAGGGCCCCAGCCACTGCGTCGCCAACGTCGCCACGTAAGCGCCAAAGAAGAAAGCGGGGTTTGACGGGGGCACTGCAATGAACACCAAGGTGAACAATGCCGCCGTCAAACCGAACTTGCCGGCTTCGGCTCGATAGAAACTCTTAACGATGTCCCTGGCATATCGCGCTCCCTGATAACGGAAGGCACGCCAGGCAAAGTAGACGCCGGGCACCGCGGCGACCAGGCCGCCGAGCAGTGCCGAGCCGGCGGCGGCCGTTCCGCCGACGCCTGCGCCGACCACCGCGGCCAGCAGCACCATGGCTGCCTGCGCCGCCAGCAGGCGCGTGAACTCGGGTCGTTTGATCTGGGCCGGACTCGGAGCAGGCATAAAATCTCGGGTGTTCGTCGGCAATGTCCACAGGAATTGTCGTTGACTGAGCGCCCCCAGCGCCGGACCTCGGCGGATTATAGGGAAGCCGGGGGTACCCTTCAACCGAACCTGCGGCGAATTTCCACGAAGTGGAATCGGACTACGACCAAAGCGCAACGAACGTCGGGAAAACCATTTATCTGGCTAACTATCGACCCGGACGCTCAGCGTATGTGCCCGAGAATCCCGTCCAGCTCTTCGAGGCTGCCGTAGTGAATGGTCACTCTCCCCTTGCCGCTCTGACCGTGACGGATCTTCACCGCGGCGCCGAGCAGGTCACCGAGCTGGGTCTCGAGCCGCGCCACGTCCGCGGACGGCGCGGCGGCGGGCCTGGCGGCGGCGGGCTTGCCGGCCTGAAGCGTCTTCACCAGCGCCTCGGTCTGACGCACGGTAAGGTCGCGATCGACCACGTCATGAGCCGCCTTGCGTTGTTTTGTCGCAGGCAGCACCAGCAGCGCCCGGGCGTGCCCCACGTCCAGATCGCCGCGCTCGAGCAGGGTCTGCACTTCCGGGTCGAGCGCCAGCAGACGCAGCAGGTTGGCCACCTGGGCCCGCGACTTGCCCACCGCGTCGGCCACCTGCTGCTGGGTCAGCTCGAACTCGTCGAGCAGCCGCTTCAGGGCCAGGGCCTCCTCGACGGGATTGAGGTTCTCGCGCTGGATGTTCTCGATCAGCGCCAGCGCCAGGGCGCCCTGGTCGCTGACGTTGCGCACCACGGCCGGAATCACGTCGAGTTCGGCGAGCTGGGCCGCCCGCCAGCGCCGCTCGCCGGCGATGATCTCGTAGCGGTCCTCGCCGATCGGCCGCACCACGATCGGCTGCATGACCCCCTGGCTGCGGATCGAGTCGGCGAGCTCCTCCAGCGCCTCGGGCTGGATATCGCGGCGGGGCTGATAGCGGCCGCGGCTCAGCTGACCGAGCGGCAGGCGGGCCAGGCGCGCCTCGTCATCGTCGGGCACGTCCGGTGAGGGCGCTTCGGCGACCGGCGCATCGAGGGTGACATCGGCATCCAGCAGGTCACGGCGGCGGGCACCGGCGCCGATCAGGGCATCCAGGCCGCGGCCCAGGGCACGTTTACGGGTCATGGGCAATCCTTGGGGCGTTTCCCGGGGTCATAGCGACAAACGACGGATCAGTTCCTTGGCCAGCACCCGATGGGCCTGGCTGCCTCGCGAGAAGCGGGCGTACTTGGTGACCGGCAGGCCGTGGCTCGGCGCTTCGGCGACCCGCACGTTGCGCGGGATGGCGGCCTTGAGCAGGGTATCGCCGAAGTAGTCGCGCAGCTGCTTGGTGACGTCGCGGGTCAGGCTGTTGCGGTTGTCGAACATGGTGCGCACGATGCCGAAGAGTTGCAGCGAGGGATTCACGCTGCCCTGGATCTGTTCGACGGTGTCGAGCAGGGCGGACAACCCCTCGAGGGCATAGAACTCGCACTGCAGGGGGATCAGGATGCCGTCGGCGGCGGTCAGGCCGTTGACGGTGAGCATGTTGAGCGACGGCGGGCAGTCGATGAGTACCACGTCGTACTCGCCGGCGACGCCCTTGATCGCCTCGTGCAGGCAGCGTTCACGGCCGTCGCGGTCGAGCAGGTCGACCTCGGCGGCGGTCAGGTCACCGTTGCCGGGAAGCAGGGCGTAGCCAGCCTCGGGGCAGTCGAGAATCACCGACTCGGCGGGCTTTTCACCGAGCAGCACGTCGAGCACGCTGCCGTCCAGTTCATGCTTGTCGACCCCGCTGCCCATGGTGGCATGCCCCTGCGGGTCGAGGTCGACGAGCAGCACGCGGCGTTCCAGTGCCGCGAGACAGGCCGCCAGGTTGACCGCGGTCGTGGTCTTGCCGACGCCGCCCTTCTGGTTGGTCAAGGCGATGATCTTGGTCACGAAAGGCTCCCTTGTCGACGTGGTGTGCCGGCCGGCGGTCAGGTTCGGGCCAGCCGCAGCAGATAGCGGGTGGCATCATCTCCGGGGACGTCGAGGATACGCCGCTCGACGAGTTGCACACCGTCCGGCACCTCGGCCAGCTCCTCCTCGCAGGCCTGGCCCTTCATCGCCAGCCACTCGCCGCGTGAGGCCAGCAGCGGTTCACTCAGGCCGATGAAGTCGCCGAGGCTGGCGAAGGCCCGTGATACCACCTGATCGAACGGTGGCGCCTCGAAGCGCTCGACACGGGCCTGTACCGGTTCGACGTTGGTCAGCCCGAGCTCCATCACCGCCTGACGCTGGAAGCGGACCTTCTTGCCATTGCTGTCGAGCAGCGTCACCGTCAACCGCGGGTCGAGAATCGCCAGCACCAGCCCGGGAAAGCCCGGGCCCGAGCCGATATCCAGCACCCGCGGGCCGGTCATCGCCGGGAGGATCGAGGCACTGTCGAGCAGATGCCGCGTCACCATGGCCTCGGGCGAGCGTACCGCGGTGAGGTTATAAGCCCGGTTCCACTTGTGCAACAGCCTCAGCAGTGCCAGCAACTGCTCCCGCGCCCGGGCATCGACGCTGATGCCCAGATCCGCCAGTCCCGCGTTGAGGCGCCGCTCACACTCGGGCGTCATGTGTTCACCGCCCGGGCATCGTCGACCAGGCGGCGCTTCTTGAGATGGATCAGCAGGATCGACACCGCCGCCGGGGTGACGCCGGAGATGCGTCCGGCCTGGGCCAGGGTCTCGGGACGCGCCGCGGCGAGCTTGTCGCGAATCTCGTTGGACAGCCCCTCGACCCGGGCGTAGTCGAGATCCGCGGGCAGCGGTGTGGCCTCGTGGCGCTTGAGCTTGTCGATCTCGGCCTGCTGGCGGTCGATGTAGCCCTGGTACTTGGCCTGGATCTGTACCTGCTCGGCCACCGTCTCGTCATCGACGCCCTGGCCCTCGATGCCGTCGAGGCCGACGAGATCGGCGTAGCCGAGCTCCGGGCGCTTGAGCAGCTCGAGGAGGCTGTACTCGCGGTTGAGCGGCTTGGGCAGCCGGGCGTTGAGCTGCTCGGCCGCCGCCGAGCGGGGCTGCACCCAGGTGGCGGCGAGCCGTGCCTGTTCGGCCTCGATCGCCTCGCGCTTGGTGCTGAACGCGGCCCAGCGTGCGTCGTCCACCAGGCCCAGGCGGCGCCCGGTCTCGGTGAGGCGCAGGTCGGCGTTGTCCTCGCGCAGCAGCAGCCGGTATTCGGCACGGGAGGTGAACATCCGGTAGGGCTCCTGGGTGCCCAGGGTGATCAGGTCGTCGACCAGCACACCGATGTAGGCCTCGTCGCGCCGCGGGCACCAGGCATCCTCGCCCCGCACCCGCAGGGCGGCGTTGAGCCCGGCCAGCAGGCCCTGGGCGCCGGCTTCCTCGTAGCCGGTGGTGCCGTTGATCTGCCCGGCGAAGAACAGGTTGTGGATAAACTTGGTCTCCAGCGAGTGCTTCAGATCCCGCGGATCGAAGAAGTCGTACTCGATGGCGTAGCCCGGCCGGGTGATGTGGGCGTTCTCGAGCCCCTTGATCGAGCGCACCACCTGCAGCTGCACGTCGAAGGGCAGCGAGGTGGAGATGCCGTTGGGGTAGAGCTCGTGGGTCTCCAGCCCCTCCGGCTCGATGAAGATCTGGTGGCTGGCCTTGTCGGCGAAACGGTGGACCTTGTCCTCGATCGACGGGCAGTAGCGCGGGCCGACGCCACCGATCACGCCGGAGTACATCGGTGAGCGATCGAGATTGGCGAAGATGATCTCGTGGGTACGCTCGTTGGTATGCGCGATGCGGCAGCTTACCTGCCGCGGGTGCATGTCCCGCGAGCCGAGATAGGACATCACCGGGGTCGGCGTGTCGCCGGGTTGTTCCTCGAGCTGGCTGAAATCCAGGCTCTTGGCATCGAGCCGCGGCGGGGTGCCGGTCTTGAGCCGATCGACGCGGAACGGCAAGGCACGCAGTCGCTGGGCGAGGGCATTGGCAGGGGGATCGCCGGCCCGGCCGCCGGTGTGATTGTCCAGGCCGATGTGGATAACCCCGCCGAGGAAGGTGCCGGTGCACAGCACCACGGTGTCGGCGTGAAAGCGGATGCCGGTCTGGGTGACGGCGCCCTTGACGGTGTCGCCGTCGACGATCAGGTCATCCACACCCTGCTGGAATAGCGTCAGGTTGGGCTGGTTCTCCAGCATGCCGCGAATCGCGGCCTTGTAACGCACGCGGTCGGCCTGGGCGCGGGTGGCGCGGACGGCCGGCCCCTTGCGGGCGTTGAGCACCCGGAACTGGATACCGGCATGGTCCGTCGCCAGCCCCATGGCACCGCCCAGGGCGTCGATCTCCTTGACCAGGTGGCTCTTGCCGATGCCACCGATCGCCGGATTGCAGGACATCTGTCCCAGGGTCTCGATGTTATGTGTCAGCAACAGGGTCTGACAGCCCATGCGGGCAGCGGCCAGTGCGGCTTCCGTTCCCGCATGGCCACCGCCGATGACGATGACGTCAAAGCGGTTGGGATAATCCACGGATACCTCGACTTGCGCGCCGGGCGCGCGACTTCAGGGCAAGTATCAACAAGCCGCCCAGTATAACGTCCCTGTGGGTAACCGTCAGGGGTTTTCCACATCCGGGCCTCGCAGAGTCGTCGACCGTCGTGTCTTAAAGAAACAATATAAAAAGAGAAAGAAGTTCTGTTGTGGTAGTGATTATTGGTGTGGACATTTTCTGTGGATAAGACTGACTTTTCGTTCGATGTCAGTCTCCTGAAATGTTGACGATGCATTGCAAAAAAGGTAGACGGCCTGCGGAGTTCCGGTTCGGGAGCTGTGGATGAAAAGGACGTTCATCCACAGGTGCACGCATCCCCGACTTGTCCACCGGCTTGTACCGGCGCAGTGCGTGTAGCGATCAACAGTGGGGCTTGTTGCCTGACAGGCCGCGCATGACGCGGGCTTCACGGGAGAAAGCGTGGATACGCCGAGAAACTTGTCCACAGGGGCAAATCGGGGCTGGGGAAGGAATCCGGGAAGGGGAGAATGGAAGAAAGACACCCCTCGCGGTCGGCGAGGGGCGGAGGGTTAGTGCTTGAGTACGCGGGCGAGGAAGGATTGGGTGCGCTCGTGTTCGGGGCTGTCGAAGACCGTCTCGGGCGGGCCTTCCTCGACGATGCGCCCCTTGTGGACGAAGATCACCCGGTCGGCGACCTCGCGGGCGAAGCCCATCTCGTGGGTGACGATCATCATGGTCATGCCGTCGTTGGCGAGCTCGCGCATGGCGTCGAGCACCTCGCCGATCATCTCCGGGTCGAGTGCCGAGGTCGGCTCGTCGAAGAGCATCAGGCGCGGTTCCATGGCCAGTGCCCGGGCCAGCGCGACACGCTGCTGCTGGCCACCGGAAAGCTGACCCGGGTACTTGTCGGCCTGGTCGGCGATGCCGACCCGCTCGAGCAGCCGGTCGGCGATCTGCACGGCCTGGTCACGGCTCAGGCCGCGAACCTTGATCGGCGCGAGGGTGACGTTGTCACGCACCGAGAGATGCGGAAACAGGTTGAACTGCTGGAAGACCATGCCCACCTCGGTGCGGATGGTCTGCAGCGAACGCCCGCTCTTGCCGTGCGGCAGTAGCTCGTTGCCGTCCACCGTGATGTGACCGCTCTGGAACTCCTCGAGGCCGTTGACGCAGCGGATCAGCGTCGACTTGCCCGAACCGCTGGCACCGATGATTACCACCACCTCGCCGGGGGCGACCTCGAGGTCGATGTCCTGCATCACGTGCAGGCTGCCGAAGTACTTGTTGACCTTGTCCAGGCGCACAATGGGCTGGACGGTCTCGCTGTGGGGCTTGTCGTTCATGGCGTTGTCCTCACTGACCGACCAGGCCACGGCGCTCGAGCAGGCGCAGGGCGAAGGAAAGACTCAGGGTGATCGCCAGATAGAGCATGGCGACCATGAAGTACACCTCGAGGGCGGTGAAGGTCGTGGCGATGTAGATCTGGCCCTGGCGAACCAGCTCGCCGACACCGATCACCGAGAACAGCGAGGTGTCCTTGATGCTGACGATGCCCTGGTTGCCCAGCGCCGGGATCATGCGGCGCAGCGCCTGGGGCCAGATGACGTAGCGGAAGGCCTGGGCGCGGGACAGTCCCAGCGACAGCGCGGCCTCGCGCTGGCCCTTCTCGATCGACTGCACGCCGCCGCGCACGATCTCGGAGATGTAGGCACCGGCGTTCAGGGCAATGGCGGCGATACCCGCGGTGACCGCGTCGATGGGCCCGCCGATGATCTGCGGCAGGCCGTAGAAGATGAACAGGACCTGGACGAGCACCGGCGTGCCGCGGAAGATCTCGATGTAGGCCACGGCCGGCCAGCGCAGCAGCCACAGCGGGCTGATGCGCAGCAGACCGAAGACGATGCCGATGACGAAGCCGATGGCGAGCCCGCCGAACGAGATGATCAGGGTCCAGGGGATGCCGTCGAGCAGGTAGGGAATGGAGGCGATGGCCGCCTGCCAGTCGAACTGGAAGTTGACGTCCACGTCGGGTTCTCCGGCGCGACCCGTCCGCCGTCGGCGGGTCGCGAATCAGGGTTAGGAACGCGACGGGGCCGGGCGTTGCGGCCACCCGGCCCCGAAGATTGCGGTCGTGATGCTTACTGGCTGTCGGGCATCTCGCCGAACCATTTCTTGTAGATGTCGGCGTAGGTGCCGTCCTTCTTCATCGCGGCGAGCGCCTTGTTGGCGGGCTCGACCCACTTGCTGCCGGAGGTGAAGGCGATGCCGTACTGCTGACCCTCGTAGAGCGGCCCGACCACCTGGGCGCGGCCCTCGCCCTTGGTCTTGGCGAAGTAGCCGACGTTGGGCGCGTCGTAGAACACGGCGTCGACGCTGCCGCCCATCAGCGCCAGGTACATGTCGGCGCTGCCCGGATAGGGCTTGATCTCGGCCTTGTCGCCGAGGTGCTTCTGCAGGTAGTCGTAGCTGGTCGAGCCGATCTTGGTGCCGATGCGCTTGCCTTCCAGATCGCTCAGCTCCTTGACGCTGTCGTCGCCGGCGGAGACCAGGATGCGCAGGCCGCTGTCGTAGTAGGGATCGCTGAAGTCGACGATCTTCTCGCGCTCGTCGGTGATGGTGATGCCGGCGATGGCCAGGTCGGCGTTGCCGGTCTGCACGGCAGGGATGATGCCGTTGAAGTCCATGGTGCGCAGGTTGATGTCGAACCCGGCGCGGTCGGCGACTTCGCGCAGGATGTCCATGTCGAAGCCGATCATCTCGCCGCTGTCCTTGTCCATCATCTCGAACGGCACGAAGCTCGGGTCGGTGACGGCATTGACGGTTTCGGCCTGGCTGACCGCGGACAGCCCGAGACCCAGCGTGAGCGCGGAGGCCAGCGACAACGATTTCAGGAGCGATTGGTTCATGGAGTTCCCCGGTTGGAATATTATTTACGGAACACCTTGTTACCTTGGCGAGTTCCGGGTAGGGCGTCAAGCGCCGCTGCGCGGTGTCGCGGCCCGTACCGGGAGCGGCCACGATGGAACACAATGGAAGATGCGGGGAAGGACGTGAGCAGTGGGTGCTTGCACCCACTTACACCATGAACGAGGCGCCACAGCCGCAGGTGGAGGTGGCGTTGGGGTTGCGGATCACGAACCGCGCGCCGGCCAGACCTTCCTCGAAGTCGACCGTGGAGCCGACCAGGTACTGATACGACAGGGGGTCCACCAGCATGCCGACGCCGTCGACCTCGATCAGGGTATCGTCCTCGGCGGCCTCCTGGGCGACGTCGAAACCGTACTGGAAGCCGGAGCATCCGCCGCCGGTGACATAGACGCGCAGCTTGAGTTGAGGGTTGCCCTCGTCGGCGGCCAGGGCCTGAATACGGCGCGCGGCCGCTTCGGTGAGCAGCAAGGGCGTGGGGGCGAAGGTAGCGGCACCGCTCATCAGCGCTCTCCGTGGAATCGGTGAATAGTCAGGGAGGATTATCCCCAATCCCCAGCAAAAGGGTCAACTTTAGCGTGACGGCGTCGGGCGTCTGTCTTGAGTCGACCAGTGCCTGTGCGGGTATGATAGGCGGAGTCTTGCCGGGCGGCGCGCCTGCGTGTCGTCCTCCCATTCCCGTGACAGCGACGAGGTGCCTGGCGGCGTGCGCCCTTTCCCAGACATGAACCTTGAACGATTTCGGCGCCAGCTGGCCAGCGTCGATGCCCTGCCGCAGCTGTGCGTGCTGGGGCTGGTTTCGGGATTGCTCACCGGCGGCCTGATGGTGGTGTTCCGGTTCCTGCTGTCGCTGGGGGCATGGCTGTTCATGCCGCACAATGATTCGGAAGCCTTCGAGGCGCTGGCGCCGCACTGGCGTGCGCTGCTGCCGCTGATTGCCGTGGCATTGATCGCGCTGTGCTTCGCGCCGCAGTCGAGTCAGGCGCGTCGGCTGGGGGTGGGCCACGTGATCGAGCGCCTGACCTATCATCAGGGGCGGCTGCCGCTGCGCAACTGGCTCAACCAGTGGTGGGTGGGCGTGATCTCCGTGCTCGGCGGGCTCTCCGCCGGCCGCGAGGGGCCGGCGATCCATCTTGGCGCGGCCGCCGCCAGCGGGCTGGGCCAGCGCCTGCGCCTGCCCCACAACAGCCTGCGCGTGCTGGTCGGCTGCGGTACCGCGGCGGCGATCTCGGCATCGTTCAACACGCCCATCGCCGGGGTCATCTTCGCCATGGAAGTGGTGATCATGGAGTACACCATCGCCGGCTTCATGCCGGTGATCCTGGCCTCGACGATGAGTGCGGTGGTTGCCCAGCTGGCCTACGGCACCGAGCCGGCCTTCCAGGTGCCGATCGTCAAGCTGGGCTCGCTGCTCAACCTGCCGTGGATTGCCACCAGCGCCCTGCTGATCGGCCTGCTGGCCGGGCTGTTCATCCGTATCGCCCAGCGCGGCACGCTGCTCGCCGGCTGGCCGCTCGTCGCCCGGCTGATGCTGCCGGGCGTGGCCGTGGCGGTGGTGGCCTGGTGGTATCCCCAGGTTCAGGGCATCGGCTACGACAGCCTGGCCGCGGCGCTCGACGGCCGTCTGGCGCTCGACGTGCTGGTGGCACTGATGCTCGGCAAGCTGCTGCTCACCGCCTTCACCTTTGCCTGCGGGATTCCCGTCGGCATCATCGGCCCGGTGCTGGTGGTGGGGGCCTCGGCCGGCGCCCTGTGCGGGCTGAGCGGGGACTGGCTGTGGCCCTCGGTGGCCTCCGATCCCGGCTTCTACGCCATGCTGGGCATGGCGGCGATGATGGGCGCGGTGCTGCAGGCACCGCTGGCGGCACTGATGGCGCTGCTCGAGCTCACCCACAACCCCAACATCATCCTGCCGGGCATGCTGGCGGTGGTGATCGCCGGGCTCACCGCGCGCCAGATCTGCCGCTGCCACGGCCTGTATGTCACCGGCACCCATCACGGCCTGCATCCGCTGCAGCAGCCGCTGATGCAGGCCCTGTCGCGGGTGGCGGTCCCCGCCGTCATGGAGCGCAGCGTGGCGCGGACCCAGCGGATGATCACCCGCGAGCAGGCCCGCCGGCTGCTCGAGGACAAGCCCACCTGGCTGGTGATCACCCGCTCCAGCGAGGAGAAGACCCCGCTGGCGCTCAAGGCCGCCGACCTGGCGCGCGCCCTGCTGGACGAGCAGGAGGCGACGGACGAGACGGCGACGCTCGACCTGCTGGAGATTCCCGGGCAGCGCCTCGAGCTGGCGCCCATCCACCTGCAGGCGACGCTCAGCGAGGCCTTCGACCGCCTCAACGACTACGGCGTGGATGCGCTCTACGTCGAGCACACCACGGCGCCGATGATCCAGAAGATTTCCGGTATCATCACCCGTGATGCCATCGAGAACTACTACCGTTACAAGCGCTGATCCGAGCGATCCTTCCCCCGACGGCGACGAGGAGACCCGATGTTCCTGTGGATGAAAGCCCTGCACCTGATGGCCATGGTGACCTGGTTCGCGGCCCTGTTCTACCTGCCGCGGCTGTTCGTCTATCACGCCATGGCCCGGGATCGCGGCGACGAGACGGCGATCGCCTACTTCGAGACCATGGAGCGCAAGCTGTACCGCGGCATCATGACGCCGTCGATGATCGCCGTGCTGGTCTTCGGCGGGGCGATGCTCTACCTGGTGCCCGGCTTCCTCGGCCAGGGCTGGATGCATGCCAAGCTGGCGCTGGTGGTGCTGCTGATCGGCTATCACCATGTCTGCCTGGCCCACATGAAGCGGCTGGCGGCGGGCACCTGCGACAAGTCGCATCGCTATTTCCGCGTCTTCAATGAGCTGCCGGTGATCGGTCTGGTGCTGATCGTGCTGCTGGCGGTGATCAAGCCCTTCTGATGGCCGCACGAGACCTCCCGGCCGTGCTGGTGCTGGCGGGCCACGATGCCACGGGCGGCGCCGGGCTGGTGGCGGATGCCGAGGCGATCGCCGCCTGCGGCGGCTGGCCGCTGACCGTGCCCACCAGCCTCACGGTGCAGACCACCCGCGACGTGCGCCGGGTGACGCCCGCGTCGCCGGACATGATGCGCGAGACCGTGCAGGCGCTCGTCGAGGACTTCGAGATCGCGGCGATCAAGCTGGGGCTGATCGCCGATATCGCCACCCTCGAGGTGATCCTGGAGGTACTGCGCCGTCTGCCCGGGGTGCCGGTGGTCTGCGACCCGGTGCTGCGCGCCGGCGGCGGCAGCGAGCTGGCCGCCACGGCATTGCCCGAGGCCCTGCGCGAGCGGCTGCTGCCGGGGGTCGATCTGCTGACGCCCAACCGACAGGAGCTGGAGCGGCTGGCACCGCAGGCCGACGATGACACGGCACGGGCCACCGAACTGCTCTCGCGGGGCTGTCAGGCGGTACTGATCACCGGCACCGACCAGCCGGCGGCGGGGAGCGATCCGACCTGCGTGACGCATACCCTGCACACCCCCGAGCTGACTCGCCAGTGGCAGTGGCCGCGGCTGCCCGGGGCCTATCATGGCTCGGGGTGTACCCTGGCGGCGGCGGCGGCGGCGCGCCTGGCCGCCGGCGAGCGCCTGGTGGCGGCCTGCGAGCAGGCCCAGCGCTTCACCTGGGAAAGCCTGCGCCACGGCTGGCGGCCGGCGGCGGGCCAGCACCTGCCGCGCCGACTCTGGCAACTGCCCGCCGCCTTCGACCCGGAGGCCCTCGATGACCGTTCATGACTGGCGCCGGGGCGTCTATGCCATCACCGATGCCGGGCTGCTGCCCGATGACGCCACCCTGATCGCCGCCTGCGAGTCGGCGCTCGCGGGCGGGCTGGCCCTGCTGCAGTATCGCGACAAGTCGCGGGATGCCGAGCGGCGCCACCGCCAGGCCGCTGCCCTGGCGAGCCGCTGTGCCCGACACGGGGTGCCGCTGATCATCAACGACGACCTGGCGCTCGCCGAGCGGCTGCGCCGCGAGGGCCATGGCGGCGTCGGCGTACATCTCGGCCAGCAGGACGGTTCGCTGCGCGAAGCCCGGCGTGCGCTGGGCGAGGCGGCGATCATCGGCGCCACCTGCCACGCGCGTCTGGACCTGGCCGCGCAGGCATGCGAGGCGGGAGCCAGCTACCTGGCGTTCGGGCGTTTCTTCACCTCGCGCACCAAGCCCGACGCCCCGCCCGCACGGCTCGAGTTGCTGGCCGAAGCGGCACGATTCGGCCTGCCCCGGGTGGCCATCGGCGGCATCGATGCCGACAATGTCCGGCAGGCACGCCGCGCCGGGGCCGAACTGCTGGCGACCGTACAGGCCGTGTTCGGCCGGGGCGAACCGGCAAGCAACGTGCAGTATCTGCGACGACAGCTGGAAGACGGCTAGCTTATCCACAAGCCGTCAACGACGAGTTATTCCAACTGTCCAAAGAGTTATCCACAGCTTCTGACGAGAGGACGACATGCCCACTTCCGCGGAACTTTTCGAACAGGCCTGCCGGCACATTCCCGGTGGCGTCAACTCGCCGGTCCGGGCCTTCAAGGGAATGGATCGTCCCCCGCTGTTCATGGAGCGGGCCCAGGGGGCGTACCTGTTCGACGTCGAGGGCAAGCGCTACATCGATTATGTGGGTTCCTGGGGGCCAATGATCACCGGGCACGCCGACCCCGAGGTGCTCGGCGCGGTACGCGAGCGGCTCGACGCCGGATTGTCCTTTGGTACGCCGACGGCGATCGAGACCACCATGGCCGACCGGATCTGCGAGATCATGCCGTCGATCGAGATGGTACGCATGGTCAACTCCGGCACCGAGGCCACCATGTCGGCGATCCGCCTGGCACGCGGCTATACCGGGCGCGACAAGATCGTCAAGTTCGAGGGCAACTATCACGGCCACTCCGACTCGTTGCTGGTCAAGGCCGGCTCCGGGGCCCTGACCCACGGTGAACCGAGTTCGCCGGGGGTGCCGGCCTCGCTGGCCGAGCATACCATCACCCTGCCCTACAACGACGCCGAGGCGGTCAGGGCCTGCTTCGACGAGCTGGGCGACGCCATCGCCGGGATCATCGTCGAACCGGTGGCCGGCAACATGAACTGCATTCCGCCACGTCCGGGCTTTCTCGAGACGCTGCGCGAGGTCTGTGACGCCCACGCCAGCGTGCTGATCTTCGACGAGGTGATGACCGGCTTCCGGGTCGCCCTGGGTGGCGCCCAGGCACACTACGCCATCACCCCGGACCTGACCTGCCTGGGCAAGATCGTCGGTGGCGGCATGCCGGTGGGCGCCTTCGGCGGCAAGCGCGAGATCATGGAATACATCTCGCCGCTGGGGCCGGTCTATCAGGCCGGTACCCTGGCGGGCAACCCGCTGGCCATGGCCGCCGGCATCGCGCTGCTCGACAAGATCCGCCAGCCCGGCTTCCACGCCGATCTGGCGCGGCGCGTCGAGATGCTGTGCGATGGACTCGAGTCGCGCGCCGCGGAGGCCGGGGTCGATCTGATCACGCAGCGCGCCGGCGGCATGTTCGGGGTCTTCTTCACCGGGCAGCGTCGCGTCGATGACTTCGCCCAGGCCGGTGCCTGCGACGTCGAGCGCTTCCGTCGCTTCTTCACCGCGATGCTCGACCACGGGGTTTACCTGGCGCCGTCGCCGTTCGAGGCCGGCTTCATGTCGAGCGCCCACGGCGATGCGGATATTCACGCCACCCTGGATGCCGCCGAGCGGGTCTTTGCCGCCATGGCGCGCTGAACCTTCACCTGACGGGAGCTTGCCGTGAGCCAGGCCATGATCGACGCCCTCCGGGACCCTAGCTGCTTCGACCACGCGGTCGGGGCGATCGAGATCTTCGAGACGCATATTTCCTGGATCGTGCTGACCGGGGAGTATGCCTACAAGATCAAGAAGCCGCTGGAGCTGGGGAATTTCCTGGACTTCTCGACGCTTGAGCGGCGGCGGCGCTGCTGCGAGGAGGAGGTGCGGCTCAACCGCCGCCTGGCGCCGGATCTCTACCTCGGCGTGGTGCCGATCGTCGGCACGCCGGAGGCGCCCCGGGTCGCCGCTTCGGGTACGCCCATCGAGCACGCCATCAAGATGCGCCAGTTCAGCAACCGCGAGCTGCTCAGCCATCTGCAGGCCAGCGGCGAGCTGTCGCAGCCGCTGATCGATGACCTGGTGGACCAGCTGGTGCGCTTTCATGCCGAGGCCGAGCGGCTGCCGGCCACCGATGCCCTGGGGTCACGCGAGACCATCGCGGCGGTCGTCGAACGGGAATTCCGGCTGATCGACGCGCGCCTGACCGGCGAGCATGACCGTAGGCGACTGGAACACCTCGAGACCTGGGCGAACGAGACCCTGGCCCGGCTCGGAGAGGTATTCGATCGCCGTCATCGCGACGGCTTTGTGCGCGAGACTCACGGCGACGTGCATCTGGGCAACGCGGTGCGCTTCGCCGATCGCGTGGTCCTGTTCGACGGCATCGAGTTCAACGAGACGCTGCGCTGGAACGATGTCGGCAGTGATCTGGCCTTCCTGCTGATGGATCTCGAGGCACGCGGCGAGGAAGCCCTGGCTCGGCACGCCCTGAACCGCTATCTGGAGCGCTCGGGGGACCACGAACTGGTGCGCCTGCTGCCCTTCTACAAGCTCTACCGGGCGCTGGTGCGCGCCAAGGTGGCCATGCTGCGCTACCACCAGCCGGACCTGCATCCCACCGATCGCCAGGCGATCATGGCCGACTTCCGTCGCTATCTCGACCTTGCCGAGCGCTATGCGGAATTCCACTTTCCCTATCTGGTGATCGGCGTGGGGGTCTCCGGCAGCGGCAAGAGCCGTTTCACCGGCGAGATGATCCGGCGGCTGGGCGGGGTCCGGCTGCGTTCCGATGTGGAGCGCAAGCGTCTGCACGGATTCGATCCCCAGGCGCGCACCGAGCAGGCGGGTGTGGATATCTATACCCCCGAGGCCACCGAGCGCACCTATCGGCACCTTGCCGCGCTGACCGGCATGGTGCTCGACGGCGGGCTGCCGGTGTGCATCGACGCCACCTGCCTGCGTCAGGCACAGCGCGATCGGCTTCGCCATCAGGCGGAGGCCCGGGGGCTGCCGGTGCTGCTGGTCAGCTTCGAGGCCGACGACGCGACCCTGCGCGCGCGCATCGAGAAGCGCGCCCGTCGGGGCGGTGATCCCTCCGAGGCCGGGCTGGCGGTGCTCGAGCGCCAGCAACGCCTCTTCGAGCCGTTCACCGACGAGGAGCGCCTGCACCTGGTACATCTCGATACCACCCGGGACAACGCCAACCTGACCCTGGTGGGGCTGATCCAGGAGCATCTGCGCTTGCAGTGAGCGGTGGCGACACAGGAAGGCCCCGCCGTAGCGGGGCCTTTTTCATGCATGCGTCGTGAGCGTCGGATGGACGTCGCGGGACGCCTTCAGTACTGATAGACGTTGGCCGCGTTGCCACCGCCCATCTGGGTCACGCTGGAGTAGTTGCCGTAGCCCTGCTGGACGATGGTCGCGGTATTGCGGGACAGGTTCATCATGCCCATGCCGGCGGCGGCTCCCTGACTGACCGACGAGACGTTGTCGTAGCCGCCCTGGTAGACATCGGCGAGATCGTTGTAGCCGGTCTGGCCGATCGACGAGTAGTTGTCGCCGATCCCTTCCTGGACCACTTTGGCATCGTTGCCGTAACCGCTCTGCGTGGTAATGGCGACCTGATCCTTGCCGCTCTGGTAGATGTCGGAAAACTGCTTGGTACCCGACTGGGTGACCTTGGCATAGTTGCTCTCGTCCTTCTGCACGATCACGGAGTCGTTGAGGCTGCCGGACTGATCGACGCGAGCGACGTTATCCTTGCCGCTCTGGGCGATGTCGGACGCGTGGCCCATGCCGTTCTGCTTGACCCGGGCGTAATGGTCGCGGCCGTTCTGGGTCACCACCGAATCGTTGTGGGTGCCGTTCTGGGTCACGTCGGCCACGTTGTCGCGACCTTCCTGGGACACGTCGGAACGGTTGCCCATACCGTTCTGAGAAACGGCGGCATAGTTATCCCGACCATTCTGGGTCACGGACGACTTGTTGTGCATGCCGGACTGGGACACGTCCGTGGAGTTGGAATAGCCCTGCTGATAGACGCTGGAACGGTTCCCCCAGCCGTTCTGGGTCACATCCGCGGAGTTGTCCCAGCCACGCTGCATGACGCTGGAGTCATTGCCCCAGCCTGTCTGAAGCTGGGTGGTGGCGTTGCTGTAGCCGATCTGGTTGGTCTCGGCGCTGTTGCCGTAGCCGGTCTGGTTGATCTCCGAGCTATTGTTGCCGTTGTGGAAGCCGCCGTGATGACCGCCACCATGGTGGCTACCCTCCTCGGAGGCCATGGCGCTGGTGGAGAGGGCGATGGCGGCGACGAGTACGGAGAGTTGCAGTTTCATGGTTCGTGTTCCCTTGTGTGGTTTTTCAATCAACGTCCGGCATGCGAGACGCGGTGACGTCCTGTCGATGCCGCTCCTTGAACCCCGCCATCAGTGCTGCACGACCTGAACGCTCATGCGTCCGCGGGCGTACTGCGTGATGCTCACGGGGGTACTGCTCCTGCCCAGCTGGACGATTTCCGCGTTGCCGTAGGCCCCCTGCTGATTGATGGTGGCCTGCTTGTGATAACCAGACTGGGCGATGTCGGCGCTGTGTCCGACCCCCTGCTGGTTGATTTCGGCACTCAGATAACCGCCCGACTGAAGAATGCTGGCCTCATTGGCGCTGCCGGCCTGCATCGCCACGGCATGATTGGCCCGGCCGGACTGGCCGATGGCGACGCCGTTGCCGCTGCCGTATTGGCGAGTGTCGGCCCGATTGCCGACGCCTGACTGCTCGATCGTCACGGCCTGATCGCCACGAGAAACCCCGGAGTAGCTGTCCAGTTCCGAGCCGATGGCCAGGTCACGTGCCTGCACGGAGGTCGTGATGAAAAGGCCGGCTGCGGCCCCGATGATCACTGACGATTTCATGGTGAATCCCGCCTTTAATGGTTGATTACATTTTTATACAAAAGGCGAGACACGCTATAAGAAGCGCGCATGAAACTGATGGTGAATTCTCTGGTTGATGGCAACGAAAAACTCATCAGGTAACTGGTGGGGAAACGATGAGGTAAATAGCGATAAAAGGGGGACGAAAAAGAGCAGGAAAAACCCCGCCGAAGCGGGGTCGGTAATCCATGAAGACTGACGAAGATCAGTACTGGTAGACGTTGGCGGTGTTGGCGCCTCCGCTCTGGGTCACGCTGGCGGTATTGCCGTAGCCGTACTGGACGATGCTGGCCCGGTTGGTCGCCCAGGAGCCCCAGCCACCGGCGGCCTGCGAGATCACCGCGCTGTTGCCATAGCCGTTCTGGTAGATATCCGCGATATCGCGATAGCCGGTCTGGGTGATTTCCGCCGTGTTGTAGGTGCCGTCCTGTTCGGTGGTGGCCATGTTCCGCCAGCCGCTCTGGGTGATGGTGCTGTCGTTGCCGTAACCACTCTGGGAGATATCGCCGCGATTGTATTCGCCGGACTGGCTGAGTTCGGCCGTGTTGAACTCACCCGACTGCATCACGTCGGCCTGATTGCGGTAGCCCTGCTGGGTGACGGAAGCATCATTCTCGTAACCCGACTGACTGACATTGACACGTCCAAAGTAGCCGCTCTGGTCGACACTGGAGGTGTTGTAGGTACCCTTCTGCAACGACGTCACGCTGTTGGTATAGCCGCCCTGGGTAACGTCGGACTGGTTGCCATAGCCACGCTGGGTGATATCGGCCGTGTCGAAGTAGCCGTCCTGAGTGACCGTCGACTCGTTGTAGGTGCCGCGCTGCATCGAGGTGGCGCTGTTGGTGTAGCCGTCGGCGCCCTGGGTGATGTCGGACTGGTTGCCGTAGCCGCGCTGGGTGACGTCGACCGTGCCGAAGTAGCCGTCCTGAGCGACCGTCGACTCGTTGTAGGTGCCGCGCTGCACCGAGGTCACGGCGTTGGTGTAGCTATCGGCGCCCTGGGTGACGTTGGACTGGTTGCCGTAGCCGCGCTGGGTGATATCGACCGTGCCGAGCATCCCCGCCTGGGTGATCGCGGAGGCGTTGGTCTGGCCGGCCTGCAGGGTGGTCGCGCTGTTGCGATACCCCGACTGGGTAATCGCCGACTGGTTGGCGTAACCGCGCTGCGTGATGGTGGCGTCGCTGCGCCAGCCGCGCTGGGTGACGGCGGCGTCGTTGTTCTGCCCGCGCTGGGTGATCGAGGCGCGGCTCCTCATGCCGTCCTGATCGATGGCGGCGCTGTTGAGATAACCGCGCTGCAGCAGGGTGGCCTGCCCCCGGTAGCCATTCTGCATCAGGGAAGCGTCGTTACCCTGCCCGTACTGGCGCAGCTCGGCGCGGGAGCGCCAGCCCGACTGCTGGTAACTGGCCGTGCCGCCGTTGCCGAACTGGTAGGCATTGAGCTGATTGCCGTAGCCATCCTGTTCGACCGTGATGTCGTTGCCATCTGCCATCGCCTGGGACGACAAGGCAATCGAGGCGGACAGAATCGCGATCTTGAGTTTCATGTGCTGTTCCCACCCTGTGGCTGCTCGTGATCGAGCGACGAGATTCGCGCACCGGCACGCCCGGACGCGTCACTCCGTCTTGCGGATTCATGGTGCCGAGACGGCGGGAGGGCCTCGCATCAGCGATCCTGCTGAACGACGTTTCTCGCCGTCACGGCATTCCGTTCTGTCATTGCTGGCATGGTTTTTTGCACTGCCTTTCGAAGTCTTTACAAAGTGAAAAAATGCAGCAATCAGAAGTAAATGCCATTTTTCATGCTGGCCGGACTGATGTGAGAGACGATGTTTTTAAAGTGCACAGATAAGTCACAAGTTTGTCTTTCAGCATGGCCTGTCGAGAGAAACAGCGGGGTGGCGGTCAGGCTGCAGGCATGAAAAAAGCGCCCCGCAGGGCGCTCAGGCACTATCGCGCGAGCCGGGCTGTCAGAGCATGGGAGTGGGCGCCTCCAGGTAGGCGCTGAGAATCGGGTCGTCACGCTCGGCGGGATTGGCCAGTGTCCACAGGCCGTTCTGGATACCCCGGGCGATGAGGTGAATCACCGAGGACTCGATGGCCGACATGACCGCCATCTGCACGGGCTCGTTGTTGGTGTAGCCGATCTCGCCTTCCAGCAAGCGCTTGAAATCGATGAAACGATATACGCCGGCGCGAATCTCGTGGGAGAAGATGGTCTTGCTGGTGGTGACATTGGCCAGCACCTCCCCGGTGGCGATATCCACTGCCCGCAGATTGACCGTGACCTGATCCACCTGGTACTGACCGGAGGCACCGATCCCGAAATATTCCGCCCCGGCACCCCCGGTACGCAGGTTGGAGTCGTAGGCGATGATGCCACCCTCGAGCAGGACCCGTGCCGCATCCAGCGAGCTGAGGGCATCAGTCTGGCCGTTGCGTTCCAGGTTGGCGCGAATGATCTTGCGCTCGGTCAGCAGGTTCTGCAGCCCCACCCGTTCGAGGGGCACGAACCAGCCGGAGTCGGCGAGTGCCCCGCTGAGCATCGCCGCGCCGCCCTGGGTGACGGCGGTGGAAAAGGTACTGGCCGGCTGAGGCTTGTACTGCCCCGTCTGATCACGGAAGTCATAGACCGCGGCGTAGATCCTGGCGCTCGGCTTGGGCAGGCTGATCAGATCCCCGTAGGTGCCGGAGCGCGGCATCAGCGTCGCGGGGGCCGCCTCGAGCCCTTCCGCGGTGGTCACCATGCTCGAGCAGCCGCTCAGAGCCAGCAGGGAGATGACAAGGCAGGCCGTCAATCCTTTCATGGTGTTCGCCCTCATCAGAAGTTGTTGGCGGCGGAGCCGAGGTTGATGTTGGTGACTTCCCCGGTGCGGCGATCGGTGATCTGCATCTGGAAGCCGCCGTTGCCATTGCTGACGATCTGAATCTTCAGTTCGGCGCTGTCAATGGTGCTGGTGCGTCCGGGATCGGTGGATTTCACGGCGTCGTCGATGGCGTCAGAGACCAGACTGTTGCGCAGGTCCTGGATGAACAGGTCGGTTTCGCTGAAACTGCCGAAATCCGGGGCGTTGGGGTCCTTATTGTCATCCTGGGCCTGGGCCTTGTTGAGCAGGTAGTTGCCGTTCAACGGGTCGCCGCCGAACGACGGATTGATCGGTCGATAGACCAGTTCTCCTGCCTGGGCGGTGCCCGTGGCCAGGGCCAGAGACAACAGCAGCGGCTTGATTCTCATCGGGGTTCCCTCGCGTGTGTCGTTGGGCCGGCTCACCATTCGTCGTCGGCCAGATCTCCATTGCGGTCCAGTGCCTGCATGACCTTGCGACGCAGCACCAGATCCTCGACCTGCTCCACGGCGGCCTGGGCATACTGATCGATGTCGCTCAAGCGGGGCGGCAGGGTGGCCCGGTACAGGATGCGGTTGCCCTCGGCGACCCAGACGAGGCTGCCCCAGCGTGCCGAGGGGCGCTCGTGGATCACCAGGTTGGTGTTGTTGAGCACGACACTGTCCAGCCGGCGCTGGCTGAACTGCTGGTAGAACGTCTTGCCGACCATGGTGATGGTGCGGTCCACCACCAGGCCGTTGAGCGGTGACGGCTCGCTGGGCTTGAGCGTCTGCGATGTCGCCGGGCCGTCCGCACTCTCGGGGGCGTCGCTCTGCTGGCCGGTCGCCGGCGCGGCGGAATCGGCTCCGGCCAGTACCGGCGCTGCCGACAACCACAGCAGGCACAGGGCAAGGCTGATGACAGGCATGTTCATGACGGTTACCGCCGCTGGGGCTTGCTCGGGCTGGGCGGGGGCGCGCCGAGGTTCTGGCGCGCCCAGTTCATGGCCTGGATGCGGTTGTGTACCTTGATCTTGCGGAAGATGTTGTAGAGGTGGGACTTGACCGTATGTTCGCTGACGAACAGCTTGTCGGCGATCTCGGTGTTCGAGGCGCCCGAGCCCAGCAGGCCGATGATTTCCAGCTCGCGATGGGTCAGGCCGCAGACCGGCCGGTAGGCGTTGAGCTGCTGACGCCGGTAGAACTCGATCAAGCGGGTCATCAGCGAGCGCGACATCCACAGGTCACCTTCCAGCAGGGCGTGGATGCCCTTGCAGATCAACGCCATGCTGTCGCGCCGGTAGAACACGCCCCGCAGGTGCAGCGAGGCCAGCATGTCCGCGGCGTGGTCCTCGTCGCGCAGGTTGATGGCCGCCAGAGTGGTGTGGGGGGTCTCCGCCGCCCGGCTGTGCCACTGCTGCATGCTGCTTTCATCGACGTGATCGGCATCGAGCAGGATCAGCAGCGAATCGCTGGTGAAGGCATCGAGCGAATCCTGGGGGGAGACGGCGGCAATCTGGCAGTCCAGCTGTTCGGCGATGTAGTCCATGAACAGCTGCGTCTGAGGATTGCAGTCCGTGACCAGAAGAATCAATGAGTTCCCTTGGCTCATCGTCACTGCTCCGGAAGTATGGTGTTGGATCGTGAGTCGTTATTCTGTGGCTGCATGTCATGCAGTGGTCTGATTCAGCGTTGTCGCTCCCGTCATTTTTGTAAAGTTAAGTTACACTGTCTTGTAGGTTGTCTTCGCTATATGGACGAGCGTTTTTAATCTTTGGGAAATTATCTTTTTTAAATCATGTTTTTAATTGTTAACCAATGGCGTTAAAAGAGTTTTCAGCGTGTCGGGCAGGGGAAAAATCAGCCGTTTCAGAAACACGATGTAACCTTTGCGTGTGACTCCGGCATGGCCTTTCTCATCCCCGTGGGCGGGGCCGCCTCGCCGGCGACTCGACGGAACGCCGCCGGGCCCGCCGGCGTTCCGCACAGGCCTTGCTAACCGATAGAATGAGCGAAACTGAGCAAGCGAAGGTGACGAGACATGGAGCGACGACTGGTACTGGCCAGCGGCAACCCCGGCAAGCTGCGCGAGTTTCAGGCACTGCTGACGCCCCTGGATTATCAGGTTCATCCCCAGCGCGAGTTCGATGTCGACGATGTCGAGGAGACGGGGCTGACGTTCGTCGAAAATGCCTTGCTCAAGGCGCGGCACGCCTGTCGCATCAGCGGCCTGCCGGCACTGGCCGACGACTCGGGGCTGGCGGTGGACGCCCTGCAGGGGGCGCCGGGCATCTATTCGGCCCGATACGCGGGCGAGCCCAGCAGCGATGCGGCCAACAATCGCAAGCTGCTCGAGGCGCTGGCGGACGTCCCTGAAGGGCAGCGCACGGCCCGCTACTGGTGCGTGCTGGTCTGGCTGCAGCACGAGCACGACCCGGTGCCGCGTATCGTGCAGACCAGCTGGCGTGGCGAGATTCTCGCCCACCCGCGTGGTGAGGGAGGGTTCGGCTACGATCCGCTGTTCTGGCTGGCCGACCAGGGGCTGACGGCCGCCGAGCTCGACCCCGCTGAAAAGAACCGTCTCAGCCATCGCGGCCGCGCCCTGCGCACCCTGGTGGAGAGCCTCGGCTCATGAGGCCGTTGCCCGAACTGGCGCTGTACGTGCATGTGCCCTGGTGCGTGCGCAAGTGCCCCTACTGCGACTTCAACTCCCATGGCATCGGTTCCGGTTCCGGCGCCGATCTGCCGGAGTCGGCGTATCTGGCCGCCCTGCTGATGGATCTGGACGAGGAGCTCACGCGCAGCGACGGGCGACTGATCCACAGCGTATTCATCGGCGGCGGCACGCCGAGCCTGATGTCGGCGGATTTCTACGCGCGCCTGCTGGACACCCTCGAGCGGCGCGGCGTGCTCGCCGGGGATGCCGAGATCACCCTGGAAGCCAACCCGGGGACGCTGGAGCAGGGGCGCTTCACGGCCTATCGCCGGGCCGGCATCAATCGCCTGTCGCTGGGCGTCCAGAGCTTCCAGGCGGCCCAGCTGCAGGCGCTCGGGCGCATCCACGACGGCGACGAGGCGCGCCGCGCGGTGGACAGCGCCCGGCAGGCCGGTTTCGACAATTTCAACATCGATCTGATGCACGGCCTGCCTGGGCAGGACGCCGAGCTGGCACTGGCCGATATCGACACGGCGCTGTCGCTGGCGCCCACGCACCTTTCCTGGTATCAGCTCACCATCGAGCCCAATACCGAATTCCACTCCCGGCCGCCGCCCCTGCCGGAGGACGAGACGCTGTGGGCGATCCAGGATGCCGGCCACGCGCGACTCGAGGCCGCCGGCCTTGGGCGCTACGAGATTTCTGCCTATGCCCGGCCCGGCCATGCCTCGCGCCACAACCTGACCTACTGGCGCTTCGGCGACTATCTGGGCATCGGTGCCGGCGCCCACGGCAAGCTGACCCGGCGGGAGCCCGACGGCACCTGGCACGTCGAGCGGCGCTGGAAGACCCGCCAGCCCGAGGCGTATTTGCGCCGCGCCGACGACCCGCGCGGCTTCGAGGCCGGGCGCGAGCCGGTGGCGCTCGAGACGCTGCCGCTGGAGTTCGCCATGAACGCGCTGCGGCTGGTGGACGGGGTGCCGCTGTCGCTGTGGGAAGCCCATACCGGCCGGCCGCTGGATGAACTGACACCGCACCTGGCGGCAGCCCGCGCGCGCGGGCTGCTGGTCGAGGATGCCGGCCGGCTGCAGGCGAGCCCGCAGGGTCTGTTATTCTTGAACGACTTGCTGGCCCTGATCGACGATGCGTGACGGGCGGCAAGCCTTATTCACGGAAGCCAAGGAAACGAGGAGCGTTAACCGCATGATCACCAAGCAGCTCTGGATGGCGATTCCGCTGTCGGCCGCACTGGCCGTGACAGGATGCACGACCACCAACCCGCAGACCGGGGAGCCCCAGACCGCCAAGGCCACCACCGGTGCGGGCATCGGTGCCGCGGCAGGGGCCGTGGCCGGCCTGCTCAGTGGCGACAGTGCCGCCAGCCGCCGCGATCATGCCGCCATCGGCGCGGCGGTGGGCGCCGCCGCCGGTGCCGGCATCGGCTACTACATGGACCGTCAGGAAGCCAAGCTGCGTGACCGGCTGCAGGGTACCGGCATCGGCGTGCAGCGCCAGGGCGACAACATCGTCCTCAACATGCCCAACAGCGTCACCTTCGGCTTCGACTCCAGCGAACTCACCGGCCAGGCGCGGCAGGCGCTCAACGATGTCTCCGCCGTGCTGCGCGAGTATCCGGAAACCCGCATCACCGTGGCCGGCTACACCGACAGCACCGGCTCGAAGGCCTACAATCAGCGCCTCTCCGAGCGCCGGGCCCAGGCGGTGGGCGACTACCTCATGCAGGGTGGCGTGCAGCGTCAGCGCCTGAACATGGTCGGTCAGGGGGAAAGCCAGCCGGTGGCGAGCAATGATACCGAAGCCGGACGCGCCCAGAACCGCCGTGTCGAGATCACCGTGGTGCCGACCGGGCAGCAGTAACTCCCCGACGTTCCACGATTCGCGACCTTCGGGCCCACCGGCGACTGTCGGTGGGCCTTTTCTTCATCGGAATCTCGCCATGCTTGCCTATCAGCACGCCTATCATGCCGGCAACTTCGCCGACGTTCACAAGCATCTGGCGCTGCATGCCGTCACGCGCCATCTTTTACGTAAAGAATCACCCATTACGTATGTTGATACTCATGCCGGTCGCGGCCTGTATCCACTGGCCGCGATGGAGACCGACAGGCTCCAGGAATACCGCGACGGGGTGGAACCGGTCTGGGCGGCCCGGCATGCGCTGGTCAGGGACGACGCGCCGCTGCTCGCCGACTGGCTCGCCGCGCTGACCGAGGCCCAGCCCAGGAGTGGCACGCTGACCCACTATCCCGGCTCGCCGTGGTGGCTGTCTCGGGCCATTCGCCAACAGGACCGGCTGACGCTCTTCGAGCTGCACCCGGGCGAGCATCGTCATCTCGAGAGCCAGGCGCTGCCGCCCCAGGCCCGGCGCTTCCACGAGGATGGCCCGCAGGGGCTGGTGCGCCGGCTGCCGGTGCCGACGCCGCGGCTGTGCGTGCTCATCGACCCCAGCTACGAGCGCAAGGCCGAATACGCCGAGACGGCACAGACGCTGCAGCGGATCGCCGCCAAGGCGCGCCACGCGGTGGTGATGATCTGGTATCCGCTGCTGCCGGCGGGTCACCATCACGGCCTGCTGGAGGCGCTGCGCACGGCGGGCATCGACAAGCTGTGGCGCAGCGAACTCGTTCACCATGCCGCCGGGGAGCGCCACGGCATGTACGGCAGCGGCCTGGTGGTGCGCAACCCGCCCTGGGGGCTGGATACCGAGCTGTCGGCGGCCATGCAGCGCCTGGCGCCGCTGTGGGGCCGAGGGGCGCGGCACAGCGGGAAATGGTGGACGACAGAGTGAGCCGGCCCGTGGCGGCCGGCGTCACTTGCCGATACAGAATGTAAAATAAGTCATAAAATCAATAGTTTATAGTTTTAAGGGAGTAAATGGGGATCAAAAATGATCAAGAAACCACGTAACCTACTCCTGAATCCGTGAGACCGGCCCCCAGGAATGCTTCTAACCTACTGAACTGCATGGCAATATAGCGAATATCGCCATTCACCCAGATAGTGCCATGCC
>NZ_JBSREH010000004.1:0-42306 GCF_055145905.1 Modicisalibacter sp.
CCGCCGAGCCCGAGTCGGCGCCGGACGAGGCGCGCAGCGCCTTCGACCGCGGCGTGCTGTGGTGCGCCCGCGGTGCCGCCTGGCTGGTCTTCGTCGCCATGGTCATCAGCGTCTACGAGGTCATCATGCGCTATGGCTTCGATTCGCCGACCTCCTGGGTCCACGAGTCGGTGGTCATGCTGGTCGCGGTCTCCTTCGCCCTCGGCGGTCCCGCGGCGCTGGCCAGCAACCGCCACATCCGCGTGCGCGTGCTCTACGACACCGCCGGCCCACGCCTCAAGCTGTGGCTCGACCGCTTCAACGACCTGGTCACCTTCGGTTTCTGCCTGGCGATGAGCTACGCCGCCTACACCATGTTCTGGGACGCCTCCCACAACCCGATGGGCGAGTGGCAGCTCGAGCGGTCCGGCACCTCCTGGAACCCGCCGTTCCCGGCCCTGGTCAAGGGCGTGATCATGGTCGCGCTGATCCTCATGTGCCTGCAGGCCTTCATCCACCTGATCCAGTCGCTGCGCGGCAAGCCCGCCCCGGTGACGCCGCCCGACGAGGAGGGGACCGCCTGATGAGTATCGCCGACGGAACACTGCTGATGGTCGGGGCGATCTTCGCCCTGCTGGTCACCGGCCTGCCGCTGGCCTTCATCACCGGCCTGGTGGCGCTGGCCTTCACCTTCGGCTGGTTCGGGCCCATGGCCCTGCCGCTGGTCACCACCCGGGTCTATGGCTTCGTCACCGAGTATTCGCTGGTGGCGGTGCCGATGTTCGTGCTGATGGCCTCGCTGCTCGACCGATCGGGGATCGCCAAGGACCTGTTCAACGCCATGCGCGTCTTCGCCGGGCGGCTACCCGGCGGCGTGGCGGTGCAGACCGTGGTGGTCGCCTTCTTCCTCGCCGCGCTGTCCGGGATCATCGGCGGCGAGATCGTGCTGCTGGGCATCCTCGCCCTGCCGCAGATGCTGCGCCTGGGCTACGACAAGCACCTGTCGATCGGCGTGGTGTGTGCCGGCGGCTCGCTGGGCACCATGATGCCGCCGTCGATCGTGCTGATCATCTACGGGCTGATCGCCAGCCAGTCGATCGCCGACCTGTTCACCGCCGCCATCACCCCGGCGCTGCTGCTGATGGGCTGCTACATCAGCTATGTGCTGATCCGCTGCCTCAAGAACCCCAAACTGGGGCCGCCGCTGACCGACGCCGACCGCGACGAGGGCTTCGCCAACCGCTGGGAGGCGCTCAAGGCCATCATCGTGCCCGGACTGATCGCCTTCGTGGTGCTGGGCTCGATCTACGGCGGCGTGGCCTCGGTCACCGAAGCCGCGGCGATGGGCGTGTTCGGGGTCTTCATGGCGGTGATCGCGCGTCGCGAGCTGACGCTGAAGATGCTGCACGCCAGCCTGACCCAGACGCTGATGACCTGCGGGATGATCATCTGGATCGGCATCGGCGCCGCGGCGCTGGTCGGGGTGTACAACCTGATGGGCGGCAACCGCTTCATCTCGCAGGTGATCCTGGGGCTCGACGTGCCGCCGGTGGCGATCCTGCTGGTGATGATGGCGATCCTGCTGGTGCTGGGGATGTTCCTCGACTGGATCGGCGTGGCGATGCTGACGCTGCCGATCTTCGTGCCGATCGTCGACCAGCTGGGCTACAGCCCGATCTGGTTCGGCATCCTGTTCGCGGTGAACATGCAGGTGTCGTTCCTGTCGCCGCCGTTCGGTCCGGCCGCCTTCTACCTCAAGGGCGTGGCGCCGCCGAGCATCAGCTTGAAGGACATCTTCGTGTCGCTGCTGCCGTTCATCGCCATCCAGCTGGTGGTGCTGTTCGCGCTGCTGTTCTTCCCCGATCTGGCCATGTGGCTGGTGATGTCGGGCATGGCTGTGCAGGCGTATGACGGCGTTATTCGGTGCTCGCAATCCTCACATACCAACCCAGTATGCTCCGGTTTCTGTGCGCCGAATGCCTTGTCCTACGCCTTGCTCGCCGATGCCGAAAGCTATGCTGACCTGCATGTTCGACAGGAAAATGGAAACATTTTATGAAAATTACCCGACTCAAGACCTGGCAGGTGCCGCCACGCTGGCTGTTCCTCAAGATCGAGACCGATGAGGGCTGCTACGGCTGGGGCGAGCCGGTCGTGGAAGGCCGGGCGGCGACCGTCGAGGCGGCGGTGCACGAGCTGGCGGACTACCTGATCGGCGAGGATCCGCATCGCATCGAGCATCTGTGGAACACCCTGTATCGCGCCGGCTTCTATCGCGGCGGCCCGATCCTGATGAGTGCCATCGCCGGCATCGATCAGGCGCTGTGGGACCTCAAGGGGCGCGATCTGGGCGTGCCCGTGCATCAGCTGCTGGGCGGCAAGGTGCGCGATCGCATGCGCATGTACGCCTGGACCGGCGGCGACCGGCCGAGCGACGTGGGTGCCGGCGCCAAAGCGCTGGTCGATCAGGGCTTCACCGCGTTCAAGATGAACGGCACCCCGGAAATGCAGATCGTCGATTCCCACCGCAAGGTCGACGAGGCCGTGGCGCGGGTCGCCGAGGCGCGCGAGGCGGTGGGGCCGGACGTGGGCATCGGCATCGATTTCCATGGTCGCGTGCACCGGCCGATGGCCAAGGCGCTGCTGCGCGAGCTGGAGCCGTTCCACCCGATGTTCGTGGAGGAGCCGGTGCTGCCCGAGCATCTGCCGAGCCTCAAGCATATTGCCACCGGACTGGGCTACCCGATCGCCACCGGCGAGCGGCTGCACACCCGCTTCCAGTTCCGTGACCTGCTGGCCGACGGCATGGTCGACGTGATCCAGCCCGACCTGTCGCACTGCGGTGGCATCAGCGAGGGGCTGAAGATCGCCTCGCTGGCCTCCTGCCACGATGTGGCGCTGGCGCCGCACTGCCCGCTGGGGCCGTTGACGCTGGCCGCCTCGCTGCATGTGGATGCGGTAAGCCACAATGCCTTCATCCAGGAGCAGAGCATGGGCATCCACTACAATCGGGACAACGACGTGCTCGATTACCTGGTGGACAAGTCCGCGCTGACCATTCAGGACGGCTTCTGCGCGATTCCCGACGGCCCCGGGCTGGGCGTGGAGATCGACGAGGCCTTCGTGGAGGAGCGCGCCCAGGTGGGCCACCGCTGGCGCAATCCGGTGTGGACGCATGAAGACGGGTCGATCGCCGAATGGTGACCAGCGATAGCGTCGCGAATGAATTCGCTCACGTGGCTCGCGCCGATATCCAGGGCTTCTTGTGGGAGGGGATTTATCCCCGACAGCAGTGGCCGAGGCATCGCGACTGAAGTCGCTTCCACATGTTAAGTCACTCTCGCATATTCCCGCCTTGAGCGCTTCATGGCGTGGCATTGAAGAGTTACAGGAGGCAACAATGAACGAGACTCGCCGTGCCGCCCTTCAGGCGGCTCTCGATGACCTGCCGCTGGTGGCGATTCTTCGCGGTGTGCACCCCGATGAGGTCGAGGCCATCTTCGATGTGCTGGTGGCGGAAGGCTTTCGGCTGATCGAGATTCCGCTCAACTCGCCCAGCCCCTGGGAGAGCATCGAGCGGATTGCCGCGCGTTGCCCGGACCATGTGGTGGTCGGGGCCGGTACGGTGCTCGAGCCGCAGGACTGCAGCCGTCTGGCGGACCTGGAAGCACCGCTGGTGATTACCCCCAATACCGACCCGGCGGTGATCGCGGAAGCCCGGGCGCTCGACCTGGCGCCGCTGATCGGCTGCATGACGCCGACCGAAGCCCTGAGCGCGGCGCGTTCGGGAGCACGTGCGCTCAAGCTGTTCCCGGCGGGCAAGCTGGGCACCGGTTACTTCAAGGACGTCAAGGCGGTGCTGCCGGCGGGCATGCCGGTGCTCGCCGTGGGTGGCATCGACGAGCACAACATGGATGAGTGGGTCAGCGCCGGCATCGATGGGTTCGGCTTCGGCGGCAGCCTCTACAAGGCGGGGCGCACGGCCGATGAGGTCGGTGCGCGCGCCCGGGTGCTGGTCGCCGAGTGGCGGCGGATCAAGGAGAGCCTGGACCAGGCCTTGGAACTCGAGCGCGAGGCCGACGCATGAGCGAGCGGCTGATCGCCATCGACTGGGGCACCAGCAATTTTCGCGCTTTTCTGGTCGACCGGGCCAGCGGCGAGTGCCTGGAGTCGCGCCGCTCCGAGGCCGGGTTGCGGGCACTGTCCAGTGCCGAGTTTCCGCACTATTGCGCTGCCCAGATCGGCGACTGGCGCGAGGACGGCGGCGCTGAACGGGTGCCGGTCTATCTGGCCGGAATGGTCGGCTCGCAGCGTGGCTGGAGCGAGGCGCCGCAGCTGGATCTGCCGGTCACGGCCATGGACCTCGCGGCGAACGTGGTGGCGGCGCCGGGGCTCGATAACGCCTGGATCGTTCCCGGGGTCAAGGTGGTTCGCGAGGATCACGTCGACGTGATGCGCGGCGAGGAGATCCAGGCCTTCGGTGCCCTGGCTCGGCGCGGCGGCGACTCGGCGCTGTGCTGCCTGCCCGGGACCCACAGCAAGTGGGCGCGTCTGGAGGGCGGACGACTGGTGGGTTTCACCACCCTGATGACCGGTGAGCTCTATCATGCGGTGCGCTTTCATACGCTGCCGGGCGAGCCGGCGCGCGAGTCGGCGGATTTCGATGCCGAGGCCTTCGCGCAGGGGCTGAAGGCGGCGCATCATCCGGGCGGGTTGCTGCATGCCCTGTTCGAGGCGCGCAGCCGTCACCTCTACGCCGGGCTGGCGGCCGGGCAGGTGGGCAGCTTCCTGTCCGGCGTGACCATCGGCAGCGAGGTCCGTGCGCAGCGGGCGATGGCACCCGAGGCGAATGAGGTGGTGCTGGTCGGGTCGACGACTCTCAACGGGCTGTATCGACGCGCTCTGGAGGCGGAAGGTTTCTCTCCCATCGAGGTCGACAGCGACGCAGCGACCCTGGCAGGGCTGTGCGCCCTGGCCGAACAACACATGGCCTGAAGGGCGGTTGTGTGGGAGGGAGGTCGCCCCTCCGGCGGCGCTGTCATTGCAGATGGTTTGTCGCGAATGAATGGGCTCCCGCGGAAAAAATGATATGGCTTGTCTGGCTCGGTGGTCGCCTCTGATTTGTGCGCTCATCGATACAAGAAAAGCGGCGCCGTTTGGCGCCGCTTTTCTTGTTATATCCGGCCGTTCATTGCGTCAGGAGTGTGCAATGTGTTCGACAAACTGCGTCACGATCCTTTCGGGCGTCTCGCGGATATCGACCCGAAAGGCCTCATCCTCGCCCGGCGGTTCCAGGGTGCCGAGCTGACTGTCCAGCATGTGCTCACCGGCAAAGAAGTGGCCTCCCCGGCTGTTGAGTCGTGACAGCAGGACATCGCGCTCGCCGTGCAGGTAGAGAATCTTCAGATCCGGGGCGCCGCGTCGCAGAACGTCCCGATAATGGTGCTTGAGGGCGGAGCAACCGATCACCAGGTCGTGGCCGGCTTCTCGGTGGTGGCGATAGAGATCGGAGAGGGTTTTCAGCCAGCCTTCCCGGTCATCATCGGTGAGCGGCTCGCCGCGTGACATCTTGGCAATGCTGGTCGGACTGTGATGGTCATCGGCATCAATGAATTCGGCACCGATAGCCGCCGCGACATCCCGTCCGATATGTGATTTCCCGGAGCCGGAAACCCCCATGACGAGGATGCTTCGTGAGGTGGTCTGCATTTGCGATCGTCCGAGGTCGAATGGCAATAATGGCTACCAATGATACCACTCTCATCATCAAAAAATGAGTCTGTTGCCGGCTTCGAAAAGCGCGTGAAGAGATAGCCGGTGCCAATTTCGGACGCCCCGGGTCGCAGTGCACCGGCATGGTGCAAGTGGTTGTCGGTAGTGCTTGGGGGCTGCGCCGATGAATGAACTATCGTGAGAAGAAGGGCAAGGCACGAGCTGCCGTGTCGTGTGGCCTGATGGTGTTTCGGGCCGCCGGACGGCATGGCAAATCTGGCACGCTCCGTGCTTGGTATGTGACACACAAGGCGATGCGTCGCCCGGTTGCCGGGAGGAACCCCATGACGGATGCCACGATTTCACCGCGGGAATGGCTGGTCTTCACCGACCTGGATGGATCGTTGCTGGACCATTACAACTATGACTGGTCGCCGGCGGCGGACTGGCTGCGACGGCTGCGCGAGGCCGGCACGCCGGTGATCCCGGTCTCCAGCAAGACACGCGCCGAGCTGTTGCCGCTGCGCCGTGAACTGGCGCTGGAGGCGACCCCCTTCATCGCCGAGAACGGGGCGGTGATCGGGCTGCCGTCGAACTGGCAGCATGCGCGTCTCGATCGAGATCCGCGAGACATCGGCGGGCTGTGCATCAAGACGCCCGGCGTCGACAGCGCCTTTCTGCGGCGTCGCCTGACGGTACTGCGCGAGCGGCTGGACCTGCGGTTTCGCATCCTCAGTGAGCTCTCCGTCGCGGCGGTCGTCGAGGCGACCGGGCTGAGCGAGGCGGGTGCCGAACGGGCCCGCCTGCGTGAAGGCAGCGAACCCCTGCTCTGGGATGACGACGAGGCCGCGCTGGAACGGCTGCGTCGCGCCCTGGACAACGACGGCCTGAGGCTGACCCGCGGCGGGCGCTTCTGGCACGTGATGGGTGATGTCGACAAGGGCCGGTCGCTGCGCTGGCTGGTGGCGCGTTATCAGGCCCTGCGCGGCGTCACGCCGGAGACGCTCGGCCTGGGGGACGGCCCCAACGATATCTCCCTGCTCGAGGCGGTCGAGGCGCCGGTGCTGATCCGTGGCGAGCATCGTCAGCCCGTCGAGGTGCGCCATGCGGCGCTGTATCGAACCCGAGAGACCGGCCCGCGGGGCTGGGCCGAGGGCCTGGACTACTGGCTGGGCGCGTGCGGACCGGCGCCCCCGGCTCCCCTGGAAGAGGCGTCACCATGAGCGATTTTTACCAGAACGGCATCATCACCAACTTTCACAACCTGACCCGCCGCCCCGTCGAGGCCCTGGAGGCGGACCTGAGCCGCTTCGCCCGGCGCCGGCCGATGGGCCTGATCCTCCCGTCCCTGTATTCCGAGCTGGAAGGGCCGGCCCTGGAGCGCATCGTCGAGGCGCTGGCCGAGGTGCCGTATCTGAACGAAATCGTCATCGGCCTCGACCGGGCGGATCGCGAGCAGTTCCTCGAGGCGCGCCGGTTCTTTGCGCGCCTGCCGCAACGCCACCGCATCCTGTGGAACGACGGGCCGCGGCTGCGCGCGCTGGATGCCGAGCTGGCCGCCGAGGGGCTGGCGCCGCAGGAGCCCGGCAAGGGACGCAATGTCTGGTACTGCGCCGGCTATACCCTGGCCTCGGGGCGTACCGAGGCGGTGGCGTTGCACGACTGCGATATCGTCACCTACGACCGCTCCCTGCTGGCGCGGCTGATCTACCCGGTGGCGCATCCGCGTTTCAACTACGAGTTCTGCAAGGGCTACTACTCGCGGATCGCCGACGGCCGGCTCAACGGTCGGGTGGCGCGCCTGATGGTCACGCCGCTGCTGCGTGCCCTGAAGAAGATCTTCGGGCCGTTGCCCTACCTGGACTACCTGGACAGCTACCGCTATCCGCTGTCCGGCGAGTTCTCGATGCGCACCGATGTGCTCGACGGCATCCGGATCCCCAGCGACTGGGGGCTGGAAATCGGCGTGCTTTCCGAGGTGCATCGCAACTATTCCACCAAGCGGCTGTGCCAGGTGGATATCGCCGACGTCTACGACCACAAGCACCAGCCGGTCTCCGAGGCGGACCCCCAGGGCGGGCTCAACCGCATGAGCCTGGACATCGCCAAGGCGCTGTATCGCAAGCTGGCGACCCTGGGGGTGCCGATCAGCGCCGAGTGCTTCCGGACCATCAAGGCCACCTACTACCGCATCGCCCTGGACCTGATCGAGACCTACGACAACGACGCGGTGATGAACGGGCTGACCCTCGACAGGCACAGCGAGGAGCAGGCGGTGGAGCTGTTCGCCGCCAACATCATGGAGGCCGGCCAGGCGTTTCTCGAGTACCCGCGTGACAAGCCGTTCATCCCCAGCTGGAATCGCGTGCAGGCGGCGATTCCCGACCTGCTCGAACGCATGCACGAGGCGGTGGAACAGGACAACCAGGGGAATGTTTGACGGTGAGCCGGGCGCATAGTCCTGCTCTCTTATGGTTTAAAACAGAATAACGTTAGAACGAAAAATGCGTTATGCTGGTGGGCATTTCGAGAGCGTGAAGGAGTCATCCCATGCGCAATCCCGTCGTTACCCACTTCTTTGACGAGCCCACCAATACCTTCAGCTACGTGGTGCGTGACCCCGACAGCCACGCCTGCGCGATTCTGGACTCCGTGCTCGATTTCGATTACGCCGCGGGGCGCACCGACGTGCGTTCGGCGGACGCCATCATCGACTTCGTTCAGCGCGAGGGGCTCGAGGTCGAGTGGATTCTCGAGACCCACGTGCACGCCGACCACCTGTCCGCCGCCCCCTATCTGCACGACAAGCTGGGCGGGAAGACCGGGATCGGTGCGCATATCACCGAAGTCCAGGCGATCTTCGGCAAGGCCTTCAATGCCGGTACCGAGTTCGCCCGGGACGGCAGCCAGTTCGATCGGCTGTTCGCCGAGGGGGACACCTTCCGTATCGGCAACCTGGAAGGCCGGGTGCTGCACACGCCGGGCCATACGCCGGCCTGTCTGACCTACGTGATCGGCGATGCCGCCTTCGTCGGCGACACCCTGTTCATGCCGGACTACGGTACCGCGCGCTGCGACTTCCCGGGCGGCGATGCGCGTACCCTATATCGCTCGATCCAGAAGGTGCTGGCCCTGCCGCCGGAAACCCGGCTGTTCCTGTGCCATGACTACAAGGCGCCCGGACGCGACGAGTACGCCTACCAGACCAGCGTGGCCGAGCAGCGTCGTGACAACATCCATGTGCACGAGGGCACCAGCGAAGAGGCGTTCGTCAAGATGCGCACCGAGCGTGATGCCACCCTGGGCATGCCGCGCCTGATCCTGCCGTCCGTGCAGGTCAACATGCGCGCCGGGCACTTCCCCCCGGCCGAGGACAACGGTCAGGTCTACCTCAAGGTGCCGCTCGACCGTTTCTGAGCGATCATTGCCTGCCGGTGCCACCCTCGATCGTCGCCGCGGTCGAGGGTGGCCGTTTGCCCTGCCCACCGATTTCGGAGTCCTTTCATGTCTGCCAACGAATCCGCTGCGTCTTCCTCGGGCCGTCACGATGTGCTGATCATCGGCGGCGGCGCCGGGGGGATCGCCCTGGCCGCCAGCTTGCACAAGCGTCGCGCCGAGCTGGACATCGCCATCATCGACCCCGCCGACCATCATGACTATCAGCCCGGCCAGACGATGGTCGGTGGGGGTATCTTCCAGGCGGCGCAGATCCGCCGGCCGATGGGCGACGTGATGCCCGCGTTCGTGCACTGGTACGCCCAGGCCGCCGAGGCGATCGACCCCGAAGCGCGCCGCGTGACGCTCGACGATGGGCGCGCGCTGGACTATCGCGCGCTGGTCGTGGCGCCCGGTCTGGTGCTCGACTGGGGCGCCATCGAGGGGCTGGAAGCGACGCTCGGCGAAAACGGCGTGACCTCCAACTACCGCTACGATCTGGCGCCCTACACCTGGTCGCTGGTGGAGTCGCTGTCGTCCGGCCGGGCGCTGTTCACCCAGCCGCCGATGCCGATCAAGTGCGCCGGTGCGCCGCAGAAGGCGATGTACCTGGCCTGCGACGCCTGGCGGCGTCGCGGCGTGCTCGACAACATCGACGTGAGCTTCCACAACGCCGGCGGTGCGCTGTTCGGCGTCGCCGACTATGTACCGGCATTGCAGGAGTACGTGTCGCGCTACGGCATCGACCTGTGCTTCCAGCAGACCCTGAAAGCCGTGGACGGCCCGGCGCGCAAGGCGCTCTTCCGCGTTCAGAGCGAGGCCGGGGAAGACGAGGTCGAGGTGGCCTTCGATATGCTGCATGTGGTCCCTCCGCAGCGGGCCCCGGAACTGGTGAGCCGTTCGGTGCTGGCCAACGACGCCGGCTGGCTGGATCTGGATGATGCCACGCTGCAGCATCGTCACTACCCGTCCGTATTCGGGCTCGGCGATGCCAGCGGTACCGCCAACGCCAAGACCGCCGCAGCGGTTCGCAAGCAGGCCCCGGTGGTGGCCGAGAACCTGTTGGCCTGGCTGGATGACCGGCCCCTGGCGGCGGCCTATCTGGGCTACGGGGCCTGCCCGCTGACCGTGGAGAACGGTCGGGTGGTGCTGGCGGAATTCGGCTATGGCGGCCAGCTGCAGCCGACCCTGCCCACCTGGCTGCTCGAGGGCACCCGGGCCACGCGACTGGGCTGGCTGCTCAAGGCCCATGTCATGCCGCGGCTGTACTGGGATGCCATGCTCAAGGGGCGCGAGTGGCTGGTCGAGCCGGCGTCGCGCTGAAGATCCATCATTCACCGGCCGGCACGGTGCCGTGACACCGTGCCGTCAGCCCGTCCGCAAGGGCGGCAGTCATCAGTCAGGAGGGAACGCGCGTGGACATGGCAGCGAGCCTGCATGGTCTTTTCGGTGGGGTGCTGATCGGTCTGTCGGCCGTGTGGCTGATGGCCACACTGGGCCGTATCGCCGGCATCAGCGGCATTCTTTCAGGCTTGATCTGGGAGCGCCCGGAGGGCGACAGTGCCTGGCGGCTGGCGTTTCTGGCTGGCCTGATCGTCGGCCCGATGCTGCTGATGCTTGCCGGTGGCAATCTGGGCAATGTCGCCGGCGCGCCGGGGGCGGTGATCGGCGCGCCGATCGGCGGCACCGGGCTGATGCTGGTCGCCGGCCTGCTGGTCGGCCTCGGCACCGGCCTGGGCAGTGGCTGCACCAGTGGCCACGGCGTCTGCGGGCTGGCGCGTCTGTCGCCGCGTTCGCTGGCGGCAACCCTGGTCTTCGTGGCGGCGGCGATGCTCACCGTCTATGGGGTTCGTCACGTGCTGGGAGGTGGTGCATGAAGACGCTCATGGGGTTCGTGGCCGGGCTGTTGTTCAGCCTGGGCCTGGCCATCAGCGGCATGACCGATCCGGCGCGGGTAGTCGGCTTTCTGGACGTCGCCGGTGCCTGGGATCCGACGCTGATCTTCGTGCTCGGCGGGGCGGTGGTGACCACCTTCATCGGCTACCGGCTGGTCTGGAAGCGTGGCACCCCCCTGTTCGCCGGGCGCTTCGCGCTGCCCACCCGCCGTGACCTGGACCCCCGGCTACTGGGCGGCGCGGCGCTGTTCGGCATCGGCTGGGGCCTGTCCGGTTATTGCCCGGGACCGGCCGTGGCCTCGATCGCCGGGTTGAGTCAGCCGCTGGCCGCGATGCTCATCGCCATGGCCGCCGGCTGGTGGGTCGCGAAACGGCTCAGCGGGTCTCACTGAGCCGACCGCACGGCGATTCCCCTCATTCCCGCTTAATCGGGTGACGCGATACTGAGCGTTGCCCGATCATCAGCAGGAAGGTCGCATGAGAGTATTGCTTGTCGAGGATGACGCCCCGGTGGCCGCGGGCATCGAGGCGGGGCTGGCGCTTGCCGAGTTTATCGTCGATACCGTGGAAACACTGACAGCCGCCCGTGCCGCGCGACAGGCGATCGACTATGACCTCGTGGTGCTCGATCGCCGCCTGCCGGACGGCGAGGGCCTGGGGCTGCTGCAGGCGTGGCGCCGCGAAGGCGTCGTCACCCCCGTGTTGATGCTCACGGCACGCGATGCCGTCGCCAGTCGCGTCGAGGGCCTGCAGGGCGGTGCCGACGACTATCTGGTCAAGCCGTTCGATCTCGATGAACTGACGGCCCGGCTGCAGGCACTGCTGCGGCGCACGGCGGGTCAGGCCGATCGGCTGTTGCATCACGGGCGCCTTTCCTTCGATCCCGTGGATCGCAGCGTGATGCTCGACGGCGTCCCCGTGGCGCTGATACGTCGCGAACGCATGCTGCTGGAAGCCCTCATTCGGGCCCGTGGGCGCCTCCTGAGTGCCGATCAGTTGAAGGATCGCCTCTACGGGATCGACGACGAGGTCGAGAGCAACGCACTCAACGTGCATATCTACCAGCTACGCCGCAAGCTGGGCCGTGGTGTGATCGAGACGGTGCGCGGCGTCGGCTACCGGCTGGGGAATGTCGATGAGGCAGCGCGCGCGTGAGCCTGCGATTGCGACTTGTCGTGACGCTGGGTGTCACGTTGCTTGCGCTGTGGGGAATCACCGCCGCCTGGCTGATTCGCGATCTCTCGACGCAGTTCGAGCAATCGCTGGACCAGCGCCTGGCCCAGTCGGCGCGCATGGTCGCCGGGTTGATGGACCGGGTGCCGGTCGATGCCTGGCGTGGCGACACGGGTGCGCTACCGGTCATTCCCGACCTGGAGGGCGTGGCCTGTCGCGTGTCGTCGCTGCGAGGACAGGTGGTGGCGGGTACACACCCGGAATTGAATGATGTGCTGGCGGCGAGCGCCGAAGGCTACGGCTATCGTCGGCACGACGGCCAGCGCTGGCGCGTCTACACTCTGATCGACGAGAACCGGCGCATCACGGTGGCGGATCGCATGCGCGAACGCGAGTCGCTGCTCACCCAGGTGCGTCGTGCCGCGTTTTACCCGTTTCTGCTCGCCCTGACCGGCAGCCTGGTCGCCTTGTGGTGGGGAGTGACACGGGGGCTGGCGCCGCTGGCCCGGCTGCAGCGGCGGCTGGTACAGCGTGATCACGACGACCTTTCGGCGCTGCCCACCCGAGGGCTGCCCGGCGAGATCCGCCCGCTGATCGACGGCTTCAACTCCCTGCTGGCACGTACCCGGCGCATGCTGGAGCGCGAGCAGCGTTTCACCGATGACGCCGCCCATGAACTGCGCACGCCGTTGACGGCGGTGCGAACCCACCTGCAGGTGGCGCGGCGGGTCGACGGTGAGCGTCACCGGGAAGCCATGCAGCAGGCCGAGGCGGGGGTGGTGCGTTTGACCCGCACCCTCGAGCAGCTGTTGCTGCTGGCGCGAATGGATAATGACGTCGGGCGGGGGGATCTCGAGCCGGCACGGCTTGGCGAGGCGCTGGAGGCCGCCATGGCCGAGACCCACAGCCATGACCGCTGCCGGCTTGCCGGGGTGGACGCTTCGCTGCGCATCGCCATGCCGGTCACGCTGCTGGCGACCGCCCTGCGCAATTTGATCGAGAATGCCCAGCACCATGGTGAGCCGGGCCACCCGATCGAGATCGGCGCGCGGCGTGGTGACTCGGGCGTGGTGATCGAGGTCATCAATCAGGGGGACGTCATCCCGCCGACGCGGCTGGCGAACCTGACCGATCGCTTTTATCGCGGCAACCACCCCCGGGGCAGCGGTCTGGGGCTGGCCATCGTCAAGGCCCTGGCCGAGCGTTTCGGAGGCGCCTTGACGCTCGCTTCCAGCACGGAGACGCCATTCCTGGTGCGCCTGCGGCTGCCGCAGGCGCACGATTGACGCGTGTCATGCCGGGGCCGTCGAGTCGGGTCAATCGCCGACGGGCCCGCCCATGATTTCGCGCAGCTTTTCCGGGCCGGGCGCGCCCATCACACGGTGTACGCCGTCAGCATCGCGGTAGAAGATGACCGGGGTCGCATTGAGCCGGGCATTACGCATCAGCCGGGTATTCTCCGACACCCAGCGTCGGCTCTCGTCACTGATGCGGTTGTTCGGCATGGTGCCGTCACGGTAATGCTCGCCGATGGCGGTGCTCGGATCCTCGGCGCTCAACAGGGTCGCGGCCTTGGCGGCGCTGTCGGCCTTGAGAACGCCGACCATCAGGTGGCGCAGCTGGACGTCGCCGTTTTCGACCCAGGGGCGGGCCTCCTGCCAGAATTTCCGGCAGTAGGGGCAGTTGGGGTCACTGAGGGTGTAGACCACGCGCTTGGCATCGGCAGAGCCGTCGCGCACCCAGTGATGCTCGGCCATCTGCTGCCATAGCCTGGCATTCTTGGGCCCGTTGACCAGTCGCTCCAGGGGCTTCGCCGATACGTCTTGCCCCTGGGCGTCGATCAGCGTGCCGATCACGGCATGGTCGCCATCGGGCGTGAGGTAGGCGGCGATGGCGCGGCCACGCAGGCTAGCTGCGTAGCCCTGAAGCCCGCCGGGGGCGTCAAACGTGCCGTGGATCGTCAGCCCCTGTTGCTTGAGTTGCTCGATAGGGGCCGGCAACTCCATGGCCTGGGCCGTCAGGCTGGTTACCAGCAGCAGGCCGGTAGCGAGGCCCAGCATCCGGCGAGCGGGACTGGCGATGGGTCGTCGATCTTGCATGGCTGTCAACTCCGTTCAGGGGGAGGCGGCTCGACGCAGGCGCTCGAGGCTGCGCGAGAGCGTGGCTCGGGACAATTCCCCGAAGTGCGTGTCCACCAGCTGATCGCTGGCGTCGTAGTAGAGCGTGGTGGGTATGCCCACGGCTCCCACGGTCTTGCCGAAGGCGCGGTGTGGATCGCGATAGAGGTGGTCGAGCGTGAGGGATTCGCGCTTCAGGAAGCCGTTGATGGTGGCGAGGGATTCGCCCTGGTTGAGGAACACGAATGTCACGTCGTCGTGTTGCTGCTGGGCCCGGGCCAGCAGCGGCATTTCGCGCCGGCACGGCGGGCACCAGCTGGCCCACAGGTTGACCACCAGCGGCCCCTCGGTACTTTCCAGCCTGTCGGGAAGGGTCACCCGCGAACCATCGAGTCCTGCCAGCGGTGTATCGGGCAGCATGGGGCCGCGCTCGGCGATCAGCGCCAGGGGGCCGGCGGTCAGGGACCAGGTCACGAGGCCGGCGAGGAGGGCGATGGCGAGTGGCCGGCGCTCGACGGGATGTCGCCAGCTGCGCCAGGCCCAGTAACCGAGCCCGGCCGCGAGGCCGGCCAGCGGCTCGAAGCCGCCGTCGCGGATATCCAGCCAGCCCAGGAACGAGGCATAGCTGTCTCGGTAGCGGAACACGAAAGCCACCCGTGCCGCGACCACGGCGAGCAGCAGGCCGTTGAACAGACGGTCGGCGGCCGCAACCTGTCGGCGCCGGCCAAGCCGGGTCGCTACCCCGAGGGCAACGGCGCAGGCGAGCATGAGCAGCAACAGACCAAGAGGCAGGACCAGCGGGCCAATGGCCAGGCTGCGATCCAGGGGGCTCATGGCGTCGTGCTCCCGCCGTTGCGGGCGGCCTGCCGGGCCTGGGCGTAGCGGTCCAGGAAGTCGGAGGCACCCAGCTCGCCGATGATACGGGCGCTGCGCAGCTCGTGGCCGTCCGGGCCGAACCACATCAGGGCCGGCGGGCCGAAGATTCCGAAGCGTTGCATGAGCGCCTGGTCGGTCGCGTCATTGTCGGTGACATCGATGCGCAGCCGCTGCACGTCCTGGAGGGCGGCCTTGACCTCGGGATTGCCGAAGACTTCCTCCTCGATCACGTCGCAGGAGACACACCACTCGGCGGTGAACTCGACCAGTGTCAGCGTCCCCTTGTCGGCCGGGGTCGCGAGACGGGATTTCAGGGCATCGAAGGTATCGACGTTATCAAAGCTCAACGGCGGGTCCGATGCGGATGCGGCGGCGCCGGTGGGCACATAGACCGCCAGGGGCCGCCAGGGATCCTCGGCCCCGCCGGCGGCGCCGACCAGCACCAGGGTGCTCCACAGCCCGACCACTCCGGCGCCGGCCTGTGCCAGCTGGCCCAGCGTGCGATCGCCTGATTCGCCCCGCGCCAGGTGGTACAGCGCAACCGCCAAGCCCAGCCCCAGGGCGCCCCAGAGTCCCATCACGATGGCATCAGCGAGCAGGCGGTCCAGGAACCCGATCGCCGTGCCGAGCAGCACGAAGCCGAAGAGGCCGCGCACCCGGCTCATCCAGGGCCCGGGCCTGGGCAGCAGGCGGCTGCCCAGGGTGCCGATCAGCACCAGCGGCGCGCCCATCCCCAGGCCGAGGGCCAGCAGTGCTGCGCCACCCAGCCAGGGGTTGCCGCTTTCGGCGATGAACAGCAGGGCACCGGCCAGCGGTGCGGTCGAGCAGGGGCCGACGAGCAGGGCCGACAGCACGCCCATGGCAGCGGCGCCCTTGAAGCGACCGCCACGCTGGCGCGACAGGGCGGCGTCCAGGCGCTGGCGGAGGAGACGCGGCAGCTCCAGCTCGAAAAGGCCGAACATGGCCAGCGCCAGTACCACGAACAGGGCCGAGAACAGGCCGATGAACCAGGCATTCTGGAGCAAGATCTGCAGGTTGGCGCCCGCCATCGCGGCGCTCACCCCGAGCAGCGCGTAGGTGGCGGCCATGGGCAGCACGAAGGCGGTGGACAACAGGAATCCCGTGGCGCGTCGATGCCCGCCTTGTGGTTGCTGACCCACGGTCAGGCTGGAAAGGATCGGGATCATCGGCAGCATGCAGGGGGTGAAGGCCAGCAGCAGCCCCATGCCGAAGAAGGCGAGCAGCGTCCAGACCGCGTCGCCGCCGGCGAGCCGTGCTGCCAGTTGCTGGTCCTGAGCCCCGGGGGAGTCGTTGGTCGCGGCGGGGGAGGGCGAGCCGGCCTCCGGATAGCCGGCCTCCGAGGAAGCGGTCGTCGACACGGTGGACGTGGTCGAGGCCGGTACCGACGAGGCAGTGATGCCGCTGGCGGTATCGAGGTCGTTCAGCGCGAAGGTGCGTTGCTGCGGCGGATAGCAGAGCCCGGCATCGGCACAGCCCTGCCAGTGCAGGGTGAGGGTCTCGGCATTGCCGGGCTCGAGCGTCATGTGCAGCGTGTCGCGATACACTTCGGAGCGGCCGAAGTATTCATCCTCGATCGTTTCGCCGTCGGGGAGCGTCAGCGCGAGCCGGCGCCCGTCCGCCTCGGCGGCGAAACGGTGTCGGTAGAGGTAATAGCCCGGCGCGATCCGCCAGTCGACCGTCAGGCCGTCGCCATTGCGCGATAGTGTCGGCTGAAACGCCTCTTCCGGAGACAGAAACGTGTTCTCCTGGTCGAAGAGCCCCTGTGCCGACGCCAGCGAGGCCACTGTCAGGCACCCCAGCATCAGCACGGCGCGCAGCATGTTGAACCAATGCCCCTTCCTGGCCTGCATTCCCGTCACTCCCGAGTCGCTTTGCGAGCAGGGTCGCGCATCGAGATGAGCCGAGGATGAAGTCGTATTATCTCTCCCCCAGTACTCAGGGGCTTCTTGTCACCTCCAGCGTGGCGGACGGGCCTGCTTGGCCTTCAGTAGCTCGATATCGGCGCGCTTGAAGGCCTGGGTCAACGTTTCGTGCCTTTCCAGGGTCACCACACCGAAGGTGGCGGACAGGCGCTGTTGCATGCCGGCAACCTGCAGGTCGCAAATCCGCTGATGCAGCCGCGTGACCAGCTGCCGGGCCTGTGCCGTATCCCGGTTGGGCAGCAGCAGCAGGAACTCGTCCCCGCCGAATCGCCCGAGCAGGTCGTCCGAGTCCAGCGCCGGGCGCATGGCGGCGCAAAGGCCGATCAACGCCCTGTCGCCCACGTCATGACCATGGGTGTCATTGATGGTCTTGAAGTAGTCCAGATCGAGCACGGCCAGCGAGAGTGGCACTCCCCGGCGACGAACCTCGCTGAGCGTTTCGTCGGCGTACTCGAAGAAGTAGCCGCGGTTGGCGGCGCCGGTCAGCTCGTCGTGCAATGCCCGCTCACTGAGTCGGCGGTTCTGGGCGAGCAGCCAGGGAACGGCGAACCCGAAGTAGCCGCTGGCCGCGATCACGCAGAGGGCGAACTGATAGGTCAGGGATTGCTCGATCAGCCCCAGAAGCGCGACCCACAGGGCGGTCAGGGTACTGAACAGCGCGATGCTCAGCGTGCTGCGAAAGGGTGGCTCCGTATAGACGATCCACATCTGCGGGATGATCAGGAAAAACACGCCGAAGGCGACCTCGGGTGAGTGCACGTGCGCATCGAGCAGCATGATCAGGCTGAGTGCGGCCAGGCTGAGCGCCAGCTTTCCCGTGAAGGCGCGCAGGCCGCTTGTCGACGGCAGGAAGCTCAGGCCGCCGAGCCAGGGCTCGACATCCGGGTAGTGCCAGCTCAGCAGCCCCACGAACAGCGGTGTCAGCACCAGCACGCCGGCCATGTCGCCGACCCACCAGGGTAGCCAGAGATCGTCGATGGCGACTGCGCCGAGCATGCCGGCGGTCTGCAATGCGACGATGCCGGTCAGGGTGGCGCCCAGCGAGGCCAGGCTGCCGACGAGCAGAAACAGCGGCACGATCACCGGGACCGACACCTCGTCGCGGGCGCGTATCAGGTGCTTGAGCCCCAAGGCGCCGAGGCCGTAGCTGCCGCAGTGGGCCAGGCCGAACAGCACTCCGGCCTGAAGCAGTTCACGCCAGGGGAGCGCAGTCGCGTACATGCGGTCGACCCAGAAGGTGACGATGACCGCGCTGGCCATCAGGGCCGGGAAGGCGCGTCGACCCAGCATCAGGAAGGCGGCGAAGCTCAGCCCGGCCGGCGGAAACCACAGGCTGGCATGGGGCGCGAACTCCATCAGCGCGGAGAGACGCCACAGCAGCAGCCAGGCCAGCATCAGGCCGATATGGCGCAGGATTCGGGTGCCAGAGTGGCTGGCGACTCCGTCTCGCAGGTGTCCGGAAGCTCCTGGCTGCATGGCGCCCCCTCTCGGGTGTGAAAGTGGCCCGCAGCGCGACTCCCGCAGCGCCTGGCCGGTCAGAGCTGCACTTTATGGCAACCGGGCGTGTCTGGCGACCCTGCCGGCCAACCTTTCGTGAACGCAGAAGGGCGCCCCGTGTCGGGCTCGGGCAGGTCCAGCGGCTGTCGCGTGTCGCGCCACGCCATGACTGGCGGCGAAGTCGGGATGGCTGCAGCCGGCGGGCAGGGCGCGAGACGGGGCGTCGGGCATTGGTAACTCCTCGCGGCAAGGGGGCTTTCCCGAGTGCTGCAGATGTCGTGCCGGAACGCGTCCGGCGTATCGTGGCGATCCCGTGTCGCGAATCGTCAAGTCAAGGGGCCTCGTCGGCGTCAGACTGGCGACATTCTGTCATCGGAGGAGCGCCATGAATTCCCGAGTCATTCTTACCTGTGCCGTGACCGGCGCCGGCGACACGACCGCGAAGAATCCGCACGTCCCGGTCACGCCGGCCGAGATTGCCGAGGCGGCGATCGAGGCCGCCCGCGCCGGTGCGAGTGTCGCGCACATTCACGTGCGGGACCCTGAGACCGGCGGCATCAGCCACTCCACCGCGCATTTCCGCGAGGTGGTCGAGCGGGTCCGTGAGGCGGATACCGATATCGTGCTCAACCTGACCGCCGGCGGCGGCGGCGACTGGGTGCCGCATCCGGACGACCCATATCGCGGCGGCCCGGGCAGCGACATGCAGACCCCCGCCGAACGCCACGCCCCGGTGGGCGAGCTGCTGCCCGAGCTGTGTACGCTGGACTGCGGCAGCCTCAACTTCGGCGATGCCGTCTACATCAACACCGCCGACTGGCTGCGCGAGCATGCGCGGCTCGTCCAGGCGGCCGGCGTCAAGCCGGAGCTGGAGTGCTTCGATCTGGGCCATGTGTGGTTCGCCCGCCAGCTGCAACAGGAGGGTCTGCTCGACGGCGATCCGCTGTTCCAGCTGTGCCTGGGCATTCCCTGGGGCGCGGAGGCCGATACCGAAACCATGCTGGCCATGCGCAACAAGCTGCCGGCTAACGCCAACTGGGCGGCGTTCGGCATCGGCCGCGCGCAGATGCCGATGGTCGCTCAGGCCGTGTTGCTCGGCGGTCACGCCCGGGTCGGCCTGGAGGACAACCTGTACCTGCGCAAGGGGGTGAAGGCCAGCAACGGCCAGCTGGTCGAGAAGGCGGCCGGGCTGATCGACAACCTCGGCGCGCGGGTGATGACCCCGGCCGAGACCCGCGCCCACCTCAAGCTGCGCGACCCGCGTACCGGCAAGATCGTGGAGGGCGAGGCATGAGTCGGCTGGCAGTGATCGGCACCGGGGTGATCGGCAACGGCTGGATCGCCCGCGCCCTGGCGCAGGGCTGGGACGTGGTCGCCTTCGACCCGGCGGCGGGCGCCGAGGCGCGTACCCGCGAGGCGGTGGCCCGGGCCTGGCCGTCGCTGAAACGGCTGGGGCTTGCCGAGGGCGCGGACCCGCAACGGCTCGCTTTCGTCGACAGCCTCGAGGCCGCCGTGGCGCAGGCGGATCTGGTCCAGGAAAACGTGCCCGAGCGCCTCGCGCTCAAGCGCGAGATTCTCGCCACACTCGATGCGGCCGCGCCGGCCGGCGTGATCATCGGCTCGTCCACCTCCGGCTTCAAACCCAGCGATCTGCAGCATGCTTGCACACGGGAGCCGGGGCGGGTCGTCGTCGCCCACCCCTTCAATCCGGTCTACCTGCTGCCGCTGGTGGAGCTGGTGGGCGGCGAGGCGACCACCGCGGATCATCTCGCCCGCGCCGAGGCACGCTATCGCGAGCTGGCGATGCGCCCGCTGGTGGTGCGCCGCGAGATCGAGGGCCACATCGCCGACCGGCTGATGGAGGCGCTGTGGCGTGAGGCGTTGCACCTGGTCAACGACGGCGTGGCGACCACCGAGGAGATCGATGCCGCGGTGGTCTACGGTTGCGGCCTGCGCTGGTCGCTGATGGGCACCTTCCTGACCTTCCATCTGGCCGGCGGCGAGCAGGGCATGCGTCACATGCTCGAGCAGTTCGGCCCGGCGCTGAAACTGCCCTGGACCAAGCTCGAGGCCCCGGAGCTGACCGACACCCTGATCGATCGCGTGGTCGAGGGTTGCGAGCATCAGGCGGCGGGTCGCAGCATCGACGCCCTGGAGTCGCGGCGCGACGAGTTCCTGGTACGCCTGCTAGCCTTGGTCGAGGAGTACTGGCCAGAGGCCGAGGGCCTGGAGGGGCGACTATGAGCGAGACGCCGTCGTTGCGCGTGCTGGAGACTCGAGTGGCGTCGGAGTGGGTCGATTACAACGGCCACATGAACGACGCCGCCTATGCCAGGGTGTTCTCGCTGGCGGTCGATGCCCTGATGGAGCGGCTGGGGCTGGACGCCGCCGGCCGCGAGCGCCATGCCTACACTCTCTATACTCTGGAGACGCACCTGTGCTATCGCCGGGAGGCCCATCAGGGACAGCCGCTGCAGGTGGGCATGGTACGGCTCGATGCCGATGCCAAGCGCCTGCATGCCTTCTTCACCATGGAGGACGACCAGGGCCACTGCCTGGCCACCAGCGAGCAGATGCTGATGGGCATGGCCACCGACCAGGGCCGTCCGGCAGCGTTTCCGCCTGAGGTGGCCGAGCGTCTGGCCACGCTGCCGGGATGCGCGCCGGACGACTGGCCGAGCCTGGCCGGTCGACGCATCGCCATCGTGCGGCCAGACGCGACATAGTGAGCGTGGCGGCACCGGTGCACCGGTACCGTCGAGGAGGCTGTCATGACCGTCGAGGATTTCATCCGCGAGTTCGAACAGGGCATGCGCGACGTGGGCGCCGCCGATGACTGGCTGACCGCCCGGCGTCGCTACGAGGATCTGTGCGACACCTTCGCCCCGGCTGACCCGCCGGGGCTGAGCTGGGAAGACGGCGAGGTGGATGGCGTGCGCATTCGCCGCTATGTGCCGCCGAAGGCCGCGACGGGCGAGGTGCTCTATCTGCACGGCGGGGGCTGGACGCTGGGTTCCGTGCGCAGTCATCACGGCATCGTCGCCGATCTGGCGATGCGCCTGGGCCAGCCGGTGACGAGTGTCGGCTATCGGCTCGCGCCCGAGGCGGACTACGGGCAGGCGCTGGATGACTGCCAGGCCGTGCTCGAAGCCTGCCGGCCACTGGCGCTGGCCGGTGACAGTGCGGGCGCCCGGCTGGCCCTGGATCTGGCGCGTCGGGTCGGCTGGCAGGGCCCGCTGGGCTTGATCTACCCGCCGGTGGGCACGCCCGATGCCGACTCGCTGGGGCCGGATGCGCCCCTGCTGACCCGCGAGGAGGTCCTGCAGATGTGGCGGGACATCGCCGAGACCGTGCCGGCGCTGTGCGAGGCCCATCCTCCCTCACCACTCATCGAGGCGCTGGCCGTGGATCATGATCCACTGACGTCGCCCTTCGAGGCGGCGATCGGTCACTGGCGAGCGAATGGCGCCGATATTCGCTATCACCGCGCGCCGGCGATGGTGCATGGCGCCCTGCATGCGCAGGCCCGGCTGGCGCCCATGGGCGAGGCGTGGCGGGCCTTCTGTACCGGGCTGCAGGAGCGGCTGAGCCGCACCCCGGCCTGAGCGGACCGGGGGAGTCTCAGGCGGCCAGCCGTGGCTGCCGGTCGCGTGCGTCACGACGACGGTGTAGCCGCTCCCAGGCCTTCTCGTGCAGGAAGTAGGCGACGGTGTTGATGCAGGGCTCGACCAGTGCGATCAAGCCGCCGACCACCCAGCTGCCGGTCAACAGCCAGGTGACCGTGAAGGCCACCGAAAAATGGATGCAGGCAAAGGTCAGTGTCTTGAACATGGCGGCAAGCCTCGTGAGCAAGTGTCTGACACTGACTATAGGCAGTTGAGAATCATTCTTGAAGGAGATTCCTGCAATAGCACGAATAGGCCGCTGCTATCGCGGATATTCCCGCGATGCTTTCCCTCCGCTGGGGCTGTTCAGCAACGTACCTGGCATGGACAATGGTCCGGCTGCGAAGTGAAGGGTCACTGACCAAAAAGAGGCCCTGTTTGCGTCGGGATACCAGGCGGCAGGAACCGCCGGACTGACATAGACTCCGAAAAGAGTCTGTGCGCACCCCGTAGCGCCCGACGGAAGTCACAATAAAACGCAAGGACATTCACATGGTCATCCTCGCCCCTCGCTCGCCCTGGCGCGTCTGCGCGCGCGCGCCGTTGCCGCCTGCCCGGTTCGTGACGCTATCGCTCGCCGTGCTGTTGCTGACGCTGATCGCCACGGCCGCCCAGGCCAAGCCCAACCCGCGCTATGCCTCGATCGTCATCGATGCTGCCAGTGGCGAGGTGCTGTCTGCTGCCAACGCCGATGCGGCGCGCTACCCGGCGTCGCTGACCAAGATGATGACCCTGTATCTGCTGTTCGAGGCGCTGGACTCCGGCCGGTTGTCGCTGAACGATCGGCTGGCGGTGTCGTCCCATGCCGCCGACCAGCCGCCCACCAAGCTGTGGCTCAAGACCGGCGGGCGCATCGCGGTGAAGGACGCCATTCTGGCGATGATCGTGCGTTCGGCCAACGACGTGGCGGTGGTGGTGGCCGAGAATCTGGCAAGCAGTGAGCCGGCCTTCGCCCGGCGCATGACCGCCAAGGCGCGGGAGCTGGGCATGAACGACACGCTGTTCCGCAACGCCTCGGGACTGCCCGACGATGCCCAAGTCACCACGGCCCGTGACATGGCCACGCTGTCGATGCACCTGATGCGCGACTTTCCCCAATACTACGGGTACTTCGCACGCACGGAGTTTCGCTTTCGCGGCAAGACCGTCACCGGCCACAATAACCTGCTCGACAGTTATCCGGGGGCCGATGGACTCAAGACCGGCTATATCAACGCCTCCGGCTTCAATGTCGCGACCTCGGCGGTTCATGACGGCCGGCGCATCGTCTCGGTGGTGATGGGCGGCTTCACCGCCCGCTCCCGCGATGCCCACATGGCCCGGCTGCTCGATCGCGGGTTCGCCCGGGCCAGCCTGATGGATGGCAACGACTGGATCGCCAAGACGGCGCTGTTCGATGGGCCGGGTCGGGCGGCCAGCCGGGCCTCGGCCACGCCCACCAAGGCAGTGGGCACGTCACTGGCGGTGGCCGAGTCATCGCCCGGCGCTGATGGCCCGGTTACCGGCCAGGGCGATGCCGGCGATCCGATTCGTGAGCTGATCGCGCAGGCCAAATCGAAAGACACGCCTTCGGTATCGACGGTGAGTGCGGCCTGGGCGATTCAGGTCGGTGCCTTCAGCACCCGGCGCCAGGCGCAGTCGCTGGCGTCGCGGGCCGCTGCCGCGCTGACCACGGACCTGCGCAGCGCCCGCCCGGCGGTGATGGCCGCCGAGGGCGACGCCAGTGTCTTCCGCGCGCGGGTGGTGGATCTGCGCGAGGCCCAGGCGCGTCGCTCCTGTCAGCAGCTGCAGCAGCAGGGCATGGAGTGCGTGGTAGTTGCCAGTACACGTTGAGGTGGTCCTCGGCCTTCATGGCTCCGACATGAAAACGCCCCCGAACGGGGGCGTTTTCGTTGCCGGTATTGTCTGCCGAAATCGACTCAGGCGGGCGACTGCGTGGCGCCGTCGGGCAGTGAAGCCGTGTTGCCGGGCGCCTCGCGGTTGAGGTGCAAAAAGTGCAGGTGGCGTTCGTACTGATCGAGAATGTCTTCGATGACCTGCTCTTTGCTGTAGCCCATCAGATCGTAGCCCTGACTGCCCTCCAGCAGATACACCTCCAGGCGATAATAGTCGGCGTTGGCGTGCTGGGCGCGCATTGCGAACGAGGGCGTGGCGAAGCGCCGCGGCCGGATCCGGTAGGTGAAATCCTGCTCGCTGCCGTGGGTCACGTCGAGCGCGAGACCGACGTCGTCGCCTTCGCCCTCGGTGATGCGGGCTTCCACGCCCTGTGCCTGGAGCTCCCCGGCGACCTCTTCCATGGCTGGATGGGCCACGTCGCTCAGGAAGCGCTGTGCCGAGCGGCGGCCGGGGAAGCTCACGGCGCGCGCCAGGCGCTGACGCCAGCTCTTGTGGCCGCGTTCGCCACCGGTCCGGCTCGACAGGCTGCCGGCGAGGCTGGCGCGATGGCTGTCCTCCTTGCGGCCCTCGACCTTCAGGGCCTTGAGCAGGCCGGCCATCATGAAGAACAGCACGATCGAGAACGGCAGCCCGGTGACCACCACGGCGCTCTGCAGGGCGGAGAGTCCGCCGGCCATCAGCAGGGCCAGGGTCAGCACGCCGATCACCGCCGCCCACAGGATGCGCATCCAGATCGGCGCGTCGCTGTTCACGTCATGCAGGATCGAGGTGAAGTTCGACAGCACCAGGGCGCCGGAGTCGCCGGAGGTAACGAAGAACACGATCGCCAGGATGGTGACCACGATGGTGGTCGCGCCGGTCCAGGGGAACGACTCCAGAAACAGGTAGATGGAGGAGGCCGGGTTGTTCATGGCTTCCTGGCCGAAGGCCGCGGCGCCGTTCATCAGCATGTCGATGGCGCTGTTACCCATGATCGACATCCACGCCATCATGAAGGCCAGCGGCAGGATCAGCGTGCCAGCGACGAACTCGCGGATGGTGCGCCCGCGCGAGATGCGCGCCAGGAACAGGCCGACGAACGGGCCCCAGGCGATCCACCAGGCCCAGAAGAACAGCGTCCAGCCGTTGAGCCAGTCGGTGGGCGGGTCGAAGGCGTAGGTGTTCATCGACAGGTCGATGAAGTGGGTGAGGTAGTCGCCGACGTTCATCACCAGGGCGTTGAGCAGGAACAGTGTCTTGCCGGTGAACAGCACGAACAGCAGCAGCGCCAGCGCCAGCAGCATGTTGAACTCGGAGAGCCGGCGGATGCCCTTCTCGACGCCGGTGACCGCCGACACCGTGGCGAAGAACACGATCATGATCACCAGCGCGGCCTGGATCATGGTGTTCTCCGGCACGGCGAACATGTAGTTCAGGCCGAAGTTGAGCTGGATGACGCCGATACCGAGGCTGGTGGCGATGCCGAACACCGTGCCGAGCACGGCGGCGATGTCCACGGTGTGGCCGATCGGCCCGTGGATGCGCTGGCCGAAGATCGGGTACAGGGCGCTGCGGATGGTCAGCGGCAGGTTGTGGCGATAGCTGAAGAAGGCCAGCGACATGCCGACCAGGGTGTAGATGCCCCAGCCGGAAAGCCCCCAGTGCAGGAAGGTCAGTTCCATGGCATGGCGCGCCGCGGCGATGGTCTCGGCACTGCCGTCCGGCGGCGCCAGGTACTGGGTGACCGGTTCGGCGATGCAGAAGAACAGCAGGTCGATGCCGATCCCCGCCGAGAACAGCATGGCGGCCCAGGAGGCCATGTTGAAATCGGGTCGGGAGTGTTCCGGGCCCAGGCGGATCTTGCCGAAGCGCGACAGGCCGATGCCGATCACGAAGGCCAGGTACACCACCACGGCGAGCACGTAGTACCAGCCGAAGGTGTCGGAAATCCAGCCCAGGGCGGTGTTGATGATGCGGCTGGAGGAGTCGGTGAAGAACATCGTCCATACGGCGAAGATGACGATGCCGATCGCGGAGCCGTAGAACACCACGGGATTGAGACGATCCCGTGGCTCGGCGTCGGTGTGTTGGTGCATGTCGGGTCCTGTTGTCGTGTGGAACGGTAATCGCGACATTGCTCGAGGCACCCGGGCGGGCTGCCGGATGCAGACACGCTTGGCAGCAGGACCCGGATCCCGCTGCCAAGCGTGGCTAGGCTTTATCTGAAAACTGGCTGCGCTCGATCATGCTGCGTTAAAAATCAGCTCAAAATACTCATTTACACCTCGTAAACTGGTGCGCCAGCCCGGTCCGCTTTTTCGCTGATTTTTGCCTTGCCTGATCGTCGCTCGCCGACTTTTCGGACAAACCCTAATGAGCAAGCGATGCCCGATGGCGTTGCATGTCGCCGTCCCGGCGAGTTTTTATTGATTGATCGTTCAATTAAAATACGCATCTCCCGTCGGCCTTGCAAGTCCCGGGGATGTCTCCACTGGAACGATCGGGGATGTTGGCGAGAGGCGACGGGGATGGAGCGAAGCGGGGGGCTCGGCCCAGGGAGGGCCAAGGTAGCGCTCAGGGAAGGGGTTACAGCGCTCCCTCGAAGTTCCGTTGCCGGTACAGCCCCGAGCGGGTTGGCCGACGACGACAGCCCGTGATGCCGTGGGCTGGGGCTTCGCCATACAGGGAGCGGCAAGCGAAAAAAGGCCCGCCGAAGCGGGCCTGATGGGGAAGGCGGTGAATCAGTCGCTGGGCGACGAGCGGCTCGCCTCCGCTGGCGAGGCGCCCAGGCGCTCGCGCAGGTCCTCGAGGATCAGGTACAGGCAGGGGATCAGCACCAGCAGGATCAGCGTGGCGAACAGGATGCCGAAGCCCAGCGAGACGGCGAGACGGCCATGGGGATGATGAAGCGCGCCTGCCGCGAGGTCTCGAAGATCATCGGCGCCAGCCCCAGGAAGGTGGTCAGGGTGGTCATCATGATCGGTCGCAGGCGGCGCGTGGCGGCAGCCATGATCGCCTCGCGGGCGTTGAAGCCCTCGCGGCGGCGCTGGTTGGCGTAGTCGATCAGCACCAGGGCGTCGTTCACCACGACTCCGGACAGCGCCAGCATGCCCAGCAGGCTGATGATCGACAGCCCGAAGCCCATGATCAGGTGGCCGAGCACCGCCCCGATCACCCCGAAGGGGATGGCCGTCATCACCAGCAGCGGCTGCGTGTAGCTGCGGAAGGGAATCGCCAGCAGGCCATAGAGCGCGGCCAGTGTCGCCCACAGGGCGGTCCGGAGCACGGCCAGGTTGTCCGCGGTTTCCTCCTGGCGCCCGCCCGGGCCGATCTCGAGCCCTGGGAAGCGCTGGCGCAGCTGCGGGAACAGCGAGTCCTCCAGGGTGGTCATCAGCGCCGGGGTCGCGCCAGCGGCATCGAGATCGGCAGTCACCTCGACGATACGGCGGCCATTGATGCGGGTCAGGCCGGCACTGGCCCGGCTGCGCTCGATGCGTGCCACGCGGGCCAGGGCCACCTCGCCGCCGTCCGGGGTGAGGATCGGCAAACGACGCAGTTCGGCCAGACTGTCGCGCGCGGCGGGGGGCAGCCGGACCTCGACGCTGACCTCGGCCTGGCCCTGTTGCTGTTTGAGGGCGGTGGCGCCCTGAAGCGGCCCGCGCAGCTGCCGGGCCAGCGACTGGCCGGTCAGGCCCAGGGCACGGCCTTCCGGCGACAGGCGGATCGACAGTTGCGGCTTGCCGTTGCCGACGCCGCTGTCGACGCTCTCCACGCCCTGGTAGTCGCCGAGCCGTGCGGCCAGGGCCTTGGCGGCGGCGTCGAGCGTGGCGCCGTCGGGATGCGACAGGCGCAGGGTCAGGTCGGCGCCACCGCCGGGGCCGCCGGCATCACTGGCGAAGCGGATCGCCTCGACCCCGGGCAGCTCGCCGGTGGCCTCGCGCCAGGCCCGGGCCAGCCGCGAGGGCGGCCAGGCGCGCAGGCTGTCGGCGGCGATCGACAGGCGTACCTCGAGGGTGTCGCCGCGCTGGCGGGCGCGGGTGCTGTCGTAGGCCAGGTCGGCATGCGCGTCGGCGAGGCGGCGAGCGCCGGCCAGCAGGGCGTCGCGGACCGCATGATCCGCGGCGAGCGGACTGCCCGGCGGCAGGCTGACGGTGGCCTGCACCCGGTCGGCCTCGACGCGCGGCATCAGCGAGAAGCCCAGCCGTCCGCTGGCGGCGTAGGCCAGGGCGAGGGTCAGCACTGCGACGCCGATCGCCACGGCGAGCAGACGCCGGTCGAGGGCATGCTCGAGGAAGGGGGCGAAGCGGTGATGGGTGAAGCGGTCGAGCCCGTGCTGCATGGTCCGGCGGATCCGCTCGATGGGCCGCTGCCAGGCGGGGACGCGCTGGCGCGGCTGGCTGTGGGCCAGGTGGGTGGGCAGGATGAACAGCGCCTCGATCCACGACACGGCAAAGACCGTGATCACCACCAGCGGAATCACGCCCATGATCATGCCCAGAAAACCGGGCAGAAACAGCAGCGGCAGGAAAGCGACCATGTTGGAGAGCACGGCGAACCCGATCGGCACGGCGATCTCGCGGGCCCCGTGAATGGCGGCCTCGAAGACCGAGTGGCCCTTCTCGCGATGGGCGTAGATGTTCTCGCCGACCATGATGGCGTCGTCGACGACGATACCCAGGGCGATGATGAAGGCGAACATCGAGATCATGTTGATCGACACGCCGAGCCCGGGCAGGAAAAGCATGGCGCCGAGGAAGGCGGTGGGGATGCCGAGCGTCACCCACATCGCCAGGCGGGCCTCGAGGAACAGCCCCATCAGCACCAGCACCATGGCGAGGCCCAGCCAGGCGTTGCCGAGCAGCAGATCGAGGCGCTGGCGGTAGATCGTGGAGCTGTCCCAGCCCGGGGTCAGCGAGATGCCGTCCGGCAGTTCGTCACGCAGGCGGTCGAGCTCGCCGCGCACGATCGCCGAGACGCCCAGCGGCGTCTGGTCGCCGACCTGATAGACCTGCAGCGAGATGCCCGGCTCGCCGTTGAACAGCACCTCGCGATCGCCCTCGGCGAGCCCGGGCTGCACGCGGGCGATGTCGCCCAGGCGAACCACGCCGCCGTCGGCCGTCGACAGCACCGGCAGCTCGGCGAAGTCCGCGGCACTCCGGCGCCGCCCCTGGTAGCGGACCAGCCACTCGCCGTCGCGGGTGTCCAGGCGGCCGCCGGCGAGGTCGAGGGCCTCCGCGCCGATGCGCTCGGCCAGCTGGGCATGGCTGAGCCCGTAGCGGCGCATCGCCGCCGGGTCGAGCAGCACCTGGATCTCGCGGTCGCGACTGCCCTCGAGCTCGATCTTGCCCAGCGCGGTCTCGCCGAGCAGTTGCTCGCGCAGGCGTTCGGCCAGCCGCTGGAGGGTCAGGGCATCGGTGGGGCCGTGCAGGTTGAGCTCGAGCACCTGCCGCGAGCGCCCGGCGAGGCTGAAGGTGGGCGCCTCGGCGGCCTCGGGGAAGGTGCGGATGCGGTCCACCGCCTGCTGGATCTCCTGATAGACCCGCATGGTCTCGGCCCCGGGGCGCAGCTCGGCGGTCACGCTGGCGCTGCCTTCGCTGGCGGTGGCGGTGACCTCGTCGATGCCGTCGATATCCGCCAGCGCCGACTCGATGGCCAGCAGCAGGCTCTGCTCGACCTCCTCGGGCGTGGCGCCCGGGTAGGCCACCTCGATGTCGACCGCTTCCAGGGTGAAGTCGGGAAAGACTTCCTTCTTGATCGTCAGGCTGGCCATCAGGCCGCCGAGCAGCAGGATCAGCATCAGCAGGTTGGGAGCCACGCCGTGGCGGGTCATCCAGGCGATGGGGCCGTGCCGGGTCATGGCGGCGTCTCCCCGTCGTCGGCATCGCCGCCGGGCGACGTGTCGTCCGGTGTCGGGGCCACGCGCAGCGCCATGCCCTCGCGGGGGCGGGCGAGCGGGCTGACCACCACGCGTTCGGCCCCGTCGAGCGGGGCGCCGTCGGCACGGAACAGCACCTGGTGCTGGTCGCGGTAGAACGGCGTGACGGAGACGATGTGCAGTCGGTTGTCGGCATCCAGCGTCCAGACACGGTCGCCCTCGTGCAGCGCGGCGACCGGCAGGCCGATCAGGTCATCGCGCCCGGGCGGGCTGAAGCGAGCCTCGACGACGTCGCCCAGGCGCAGGGCCGGTGCGTCCGTGTCGAGCGCCAGCGGGTCCTCGACCCGTACCAGCAGTCGGCTCATCAGGCCGTTCTCGGCCAGGCCGGGCAGGATCGAGAAGGCGCGCCCCCGGCGTTGCCGGCCCGGTGACCAGGCATCGCTGACCAGGGTGGCGAGCGAGCCGCTGTCGATGCCGTCGCCGGTTTCCAGCCAGTCCAGGGCATCGGCCTCCAGCGAGACACGCACCCAGAAGTGCGAGACATCCACCAGGCTGAGCAGGGCGGTGTTGGCTGCCACGGCGCTGCCGGCGCCCACCAGGCGTTCCTGAACCATGCCGCGGAAGGGCGCGGTGATGGTGGTTCGCGCCAGCTCGAGGCGGGCCTGCTCGCGGTCGGCCTCGGCGCTCGAGACGGCGGCCCGGGCGGCCTTGAGCTGCGGTTCGCGCAGGACCAGGGCGCGACGCTCGGCGGGCAGCTCGCGGCCGTAGGCCCGGTAGTCGGCCTGGGCCTGAAGCTGCTGGCCGCGTTCGATCGCCAGCTCGGCCCGGGCCTGAGCCAGTGCCGCCTCGGCGCGCTGGACGGCCAGCCGGTAGTCGGCGTCGTCGAGCGTTGCCAGGGTGGCGCCGGCCTCGACCACACGCCCCGGCTCGACGTCCGGGGCGAACCGGGCCAGTTGACCCGCGACGCGGCTGGCCACGCGGGTCTCGCGGGCGGCGATGACCCGGCCGTAGGCGATGATCGCAGGCGCCACGCCACGGCGCTGGACGGGGGCGACATTGACCATCGGGGGTGCGGGCTCGGGCGCGGCGGCGCGCTGACCGGTGCGCGGCGGGTGGCTCATCAGCCAGTAGGCGACGGCGCCGGCCAGCAGCAGGACGCCCAGGGCCAGCAGGGCGCCGGGCGCAAGGCGTTCGCCCTGACGCACCGGCGCGCGTCCGGACGAAGAGAGTTCAGGTTTCATGAGTGGCTCGGAGTGGCGATGATGACTCGGTTATCCTGCCATCTTGACGCATCACCGCGCAGGATGTGTCAGGGAAATGCACCGCCCTTGTGCCGGTATTCGTCCCGCCGGGGCATGAATCTCAAGGACAGGTCTCACCGATCAGCAGTTCGGTGGCCAGTTGCCGCGATTCCGTCGGCGTGAGGCCGAGGATCATCGAGGCGGCGAGCCGCCCCTTGGCGACGCTGTCCTGGCGCACCGTGGTCAGCCGCGGGGCACGGTACTGGCCTTCGGCAATGCCGTCGAAGCCGGTGATGCGCAGGTCCTCGGGAATGCGCAGGCCGCGCTGCTCGGCCAGGGTCAGCACGGTCAGGGCGATGCGATCGGACATGCACAGCAGCAGATCGGGGCGCTGGTCATCCGGCAGGTCGAGGATCTCGGCGATCACCGGGGCGCAGACCGCGTGGGTATTCTCCTCGATGTTCCACATCGGCACCTCGGCCGGGTCGAAGTCGTGCTCGGCGAGCGCATCGTAGAAGCCGTTCAGGCGGGCGCGGGTGATGGTCTGTGTCTCGCTGAACAGTGGCTGGTCGAGGATGCGCCCGTTGCAGGGCTCGGCGGTCAGGCGCAGGTTGATGATGCCGGGACGACGGGGCCGCCGGCGCAGGGCGTGCCGGCCGATTGCCTGCGAGGCGGGGCGATTGTCGACGTGAACCGAGGCGTGGCCGGCGACGTTGAAGTCCACGGCGATCAGCGGTCGCTGGCGCGGGAACTGTTCGAGGACCTGCGGGTCGGGCACCAGCCCGTAGACGATGAAGCCGTCGGCCATGCTGGTCGACTCAAGGCGTGCGCCCTTGCGGCCGGGCAGCAGCAGCAGGGTATGCCCGTGGGCGTCGACCACCTCGGCGACCCCGGCGAGGAACTCGCTGGCCACGGCGTCGTTGAGGCTGTAGGTCAGACTCTCGGCCAGCACCACGGCGATGATCCGCGAGCGCCCGGTACGCAGGCTGCGGCCTCGGGCGTCGGGGCCGGCGTAGCCCACGGCGCGGGCCTCGTCGAGGATGCGGTCGCGCAGGGCCGGCGAGAGCTGGTCCGGACGGTTGAAGGCATTGGATACCGTGGCGGTGGAAACCTCGAGCCGGGCGGCCAGATCCTTGATGGTGATGCGACGCTGCGGTTGAGTCACGGCCTGCCTCGTTGCGGATCGAACCGGGTGAGAATACCTGTCTGCCCGCGGACACTCCAGAGCCGACGGCGGCAGCCCGGCGAGCGTGCCGCCGTCGGTGGGGCCCGGCGCTTCGTCAGGCGGCGTGTCGCGCCGGCGCCATGCCCAGCGCACGGCCGTCGCCATCGAACAGGTGCACGTTGTCGAGCGCCGGTGTCAGGGCGGCACGCTGACCGATCTCCCAGCTTCCGGGAGCGTCGCTGCGGTGGATCAGCAACGGCGCGTCGCTGCCGGCGTCGAGGTAGACATAGACCTCGTTGCCCAGGTACTCGACGTTGACCACCTCGAAGGCATTGTCGCCGCGGGCCTCGGCCAGGCACAGGTGTTCGGGCCGCACGCCGAGGGTCAGCCGGGTGCCGGGGGTGAGCCCCTGGCCGGACTGCGGCAGCGATAGCTCGCCGATCCCGGCAACGTCGACACGGCAACCGTCGGCACCGCCCTCGCGCAGCGTGGCGGGCAGGAAGTTCATGGTCGGCGAGCCGATGAAGCCGGCGACGAAGCGGGTTGCCGGCTGCTGGTAGAGCGTCTGCGGGCTGCCCACCTGTTCGATGCGCCCGCCGTTGAGGACCACGATCTTGTCGGCCAGGGTCATCGCCTCGACCTGGTCGTGGGTGACGTAGATGACCGTCGAGCCGAGCCGGTGATGCAGCCGGGCGATCTCGTTGCGCATCTGCACGCGCAGCGAGGCGTCGAGGTTGGACAGCGGTTCGTCGAACAGCAGGATGCGCGGCTCGCGGGCCATCGCCCGGCCCATGGCGACGCGCTGGCGCTGACCGCCGGAAAGCTGCTTGGGCTTGCGCTCGAGCAGTTCCTCGAGCTGGAGGATGCGGGCGGTCTCGAGGACCCGCTCGCGCACGGTCTGCTCGGCGGTCCTGGCGAGCTTGAGGCCGAAGGCCATGTTCTCGTAGACCGTCATGTGCGGGTACAGGGCGTAGGACTGGAAGACCATGCCCACGCCCCGCTCGCGAGGCGGCAAGTCGTTGACCACGCTGTCGCCGATCTTCAGCTCGCCGTCGCTGATTGACTCCAGCCCGGCGACCAGCCGCAGCAGGGTGGACTTGCCGCACCCGGAGGGGCCGACGAAGACCACGAACTCGCCGTCGCCGATCGCCAGGTCGACGTCCTTGATGATGTGAGTGTCGCCAAACGACTTGTTGAGCTTGTTGAGCGTCAGGCTTGCCATGGGTGTGCTCCTGGCCGGCACCGGGGCGCCGGCGGCATGTCGTCCAAAGTAAGGTCAGTTCAGGCGCAGGTAGGCGGCCTGGTAGGCCGGCAGATGCAGGTCCTGGCCTTCCAGCCGGGCCGTGAAGCCGGGGGCGTCGAGCAGGCGGCCCGGCTCGGGCAGGCGGCAGTCACGGGCCTCGCCGCCGAGATTGAATACGCACAGCAGACGCTCGTCGTCGCGCTCGCGCACGAAGCCCAGCAGGTCGCCACCGACGTCGACCAGGCGCAGGTCGCCGTCGAACAGCGCCGGCTGCCGGCGCCGGAAGGCGATCAGCGCACGCAGGGCGTTGAGCAGCGAGTCGGGGTTCTCTTCCTGACGCGAGACGGCCCGCAGCAGATGGCGGGTGTCCACCGGCAGCCAGGGCTCGACGCGCGAGAAGCCGCCCTGGATGTCGTCGGTCCAGGGCATCGGGGTGCGGCAGCCGTCGCGGCCCTTGAAATCCGGCCAGAGTACCTTGCCGTAGGGGTCCTGGATACGCTCGAAGGGTACCTCCGCCTCGGGCAGGCCGAGCTCCTCGCCCTGGTACAGGCAGACGCTGCCGCGCAATGACAGCAGCATCGCTAGGGCGACGCGGGGATAGGCGTCCGGGTCCTCGTCGGCGCCCCAGCGGGTGGCGCTTCTGACCACATCGTGGTTGGACAGCGCCCAGCAGGGCCAGGCATCGCCGGCCATGCGCTGGAAGCGTTCGATCACTTCGCGGATATAGGCCGGGGAGTGCGGGGCGTTGAGCAGGTCGAAGGTATAGGCCATGTGCAGCTTGTCACCGCCCGCAGTGTACTCGGCCATGCGTTCGAGCGGGTTGTCGTCGCCGATCTCGCCCACCGTGGTGGTACCCGGATATTTATCCATCAGCGCACGGAGATCCTTGAGAAAGTCGAGGTTCTCCGGGCGGCTCAGGTCATAGACGTGGCGCTGCCAGGTGTAGGGGTTGGCCTCCGGGGCACCCAGGGTGCGGGCCTCGCCGGGCTCGAGCGCGGGATTGTCGCGCAGCTCGGGGTCATGGAAGTAGAAGTTGACGGTATCCAGGCGGAAGCCGTCGACACCGAGATCGAGCCAGAAGCGCATGTTGTCGAGCTGGGCGGCGCGCACCTCGGGATTGTGGAAGTTGAGATCCGGCTGCTCGATCAGGAAGTTGTGCAGGTAGTACTGGCGACGCCGGGAGTCGAAGGTCCAGGCCGAGCCGCCGAAGATCGACAGCCAGTTGTTGGGCGGGGTGCCATCGGGCTTGGGGTCGGCCCATACGAACCAGTCGGCCTTTGGGTTTTGGCGGTCGCGCCGGCTTTCCTGGAACCAGGGATGCTGATCCGAGGTGTGGCTGATCACCTGGTCGATGATCACCTTCAGGCCCAGAGCGTGGGCGCGTTCGAGCAGCACCTTGAAATCGCCGAGGGTGCCGAACATGGGATCGACGTCGCGATAGTCGCTGATGTCGTAGCCGAAGTCGGCCATCGGCGAGGTGAAGAACGGTGACAGCCAGATGCCGTCGACACCGAGCGAGGCGACGTAGTCGAGCTTCTCGGTGATGCCCGGCAGGTCGCCGATGCCGTCGCCGTTGCTGTCCAGAAAGCTGCGCGGGTAGATCTGATAGATGACACCGCCGCGCCACCAGAAAGTGTTGTCCTGCATCATGAAGTCCTTGGCGAAATGTCCTGTCGGTCGTGGGTCAGCCCTTGACGGCACCGGCGGTGAGCCCGGAAACGATGCGTCGCTGGAAGATCATCACCAGGATGACCAGCGGCACGGTGACGGTGACCGAGGCGGCCATGATTGGCCCCCAGGGCAGCTCGTGCTGGCTGCCGCCGGAGATCAGCGCGATCGCCACGGGCACGGTGCGCTCCTCGTTGGTGAGGGTGAAGGTCAGGGCAAAGAGAAATTCGTTCCAGGCGGCGATGAAGGCCAGCAGGCCGGTGGTGGCCATGGCCGGCCACATCAGCGGCAGGAACACGCGGGTGATGGTCACCCAGGGTGTGGCGCCGTCCATGATCGCCGCCTCTTCCAGTTCCTGGGGGAGCTGGCGCATGAAGGTGGTCAGCACCCAGACGGTGAACGGCAGGGTAAAGATGGTGTAGCTCAGGATCAGCCCGCCCGGGCTGTTGTAGAGATTGAGCGTGCGGATCACCTCGAACAGCCCCGAGAGCACGGCGACCTGGGGAAACATCGACACGCCGAGCACGATCATCATCACCGTGGTGCGACCGCGAAAGCGCACCCGCCCCAGGGCGTAGGCGGCGGTGACGCCCAGCAGCAGGGCGATGGCCACCACGCTGACGGCGACAATGATCGAATTGATGATCGCCTGGACGAAGCTGCCCTGGGAGAAGATCGCCCGGTAGTTGCTGAAGTCCACGCTATTCAGCCAGTAGTCGACCTGGAACAGTTCGCTGGAGGGCTTGAGCGAGGTGATCACCGCATAGTAGAAGGGAAAGACCGCGTAGATGAGCAGGATGGCCACCAGCAGCCAGAAGCCGGTGCGCTTGATCAGGGTCTTCGCGTGCTTGGCGCTCATGCGTCACCTCCCAGCTGACGGCGGCCGAGGTAGAGATAGATCACGGTGGCCAGGGCGATGATCAGAAACAGCAGGGTCGAGGCGGCGCTGCCGTAGCCGACGTCCTGGAACTCCACCAGTTGCTGGCGGGCGTAGATCGACATGGTCATGGTGCTGGTGGAGTTGGAGGTCAGCACGTAGATGACGTCGAACACCCGCAGGGCGTCGAGCAGGCGGAAGATCACCGCCACCAGCAGCGCCGGGGTGATCAGCGGCAGGGTGACGCGGAAGAACACCTTGACCGGGTGGATGCCGTCGACCTCGGCCGCCTCGTAGCAGTCGCGGGGCAGCATCTGCAGGGCGGCCAGCACCAGCAGGGCGACGAAGGGAATGGTCTTCCACACGTCGACGATGATCACCGCCCACATCGACAGATCGGCGTTGGCGGTCCAGGCCAGGGGCGCGTCGATCAGACCCAGGGCCATCAGCAGATGGTTGATGATCCCGAACTGGTCGTTGAGCATCCACGCCCACATCTTGGCCGAGACGATGGTGGGGATCGCCCAGGGAATCAGCACCGCCGCACGTACCAGCATGCGGCCCTTGAACTCGGCATTGAGGATCAGCGCGACGATGATCCCGAAGACCGTTTCCAGCGACACCGAGACGGCGCTGAAGAACAGGGTGTTCCACACCGACTGCCACCAGGCGGGATCGGTCAGCAGGCCGTACCAGGCGCCGTCGTCGTAGATCAGGTAATTCTCGAAGCCGATGAAGCTGGCGCCGGTGGTGTCCGCCAGCGAGGCATCGGTGAAGCTGAAATAGAAGGTGCGCAGCAGCGGCCAGCCGGCGACCAGCGCCAGGGTGACCAGCATCGGCACCAGAAACAGCCAGGCCGCGCGGACGCGCTGCCGGCGTACCTGGGTGCCTCGATGAACTCCCCGGCGCGCGGGCGCCGGGGACGAGGTCGAGAGAGAATCAGTCGTGGCCATATGAACCTCGGGTTACCAGCGGCGACGCTTCATGCGCTTGAGTTCGTGCTGCAGCCCGGAAACCGCCTGTTCCCCGTTCATGTCACCGGCCAGTACCTGGTGAGCCGCGTTGAAGAAGGCGTTGCTGACCCGGCCGTACTTGTCGCCGGTGGGTGCGGAAGGGCGGGCCACGGCGTGGGTGAAGGTGTCATAGAGCTTGCCGAAGAAGGGCACCGCGGCGAGCACGTCCTCGTCCTGGTAGAGCGACTTGATGGTGGGGTTGTAGGACCCCTCGATGGCGCGGCGCTTCTGTTCGGCCTCAGAGGTCAGGAACTTGACCAGGTCCACCGCCATCTCCGGGTTCTTGCTGTATTTGGAAACGGCCAGGTTCCAGCCGCCGAGGGTCGCGGCGCTCGACCCCTCGGGCCCGTGCGGCAGCATGGCGACGCCGACCTTGCCGCGCACGTCGCTGTCCTCGCTCTGAGTTAGTGCCCAGGCGTAGGGCCAGTTGCGCATGAACACGGCATTGCCGGACTGGAAGACGCCGCGGGCTTCCTCCTCGGTGTAGTTGAGCGCCCCTTCGGGCGAGATGTTGCCGATCCATTGCGCGGCCTGGTCGAGCGCCGCCGCGGCACGCGGGTTGTCGATGGTGATCTCGCCCTGGTCGTCGACGACGCTGCCACCACCGTAACTGGCCACCCACTCCAGGGCGTTGCAGGTCAGGCCTTCGTAGGCACGGCCCTGGAAGACGTAGCCCCACATCTTGTCGTTGCCGGCCTGGCGCTCGCCCTGCTGGATCGCCTCGGCGGTATCGGTCATTGCCTGCCAGGTTTCGGGCACCTCCCGGTCGTACTTGGCGAGCAGGTCCTTGCGGTAGTAGAGCACGCCGGCGTCGGTGAACCAGGGCATCGCCACCAGCCGGTCATCGACGGTGTTGTTGTCGACGATCGCCTGGAAATGACCGTCGGCGATGTCCTTGCCCCCCAGCTTGCGCAGATCGACCAGATGGTTAGCCAGCAGGCCCGGCCAGACCACGTCGATCTGCATGATGTCGATGTCGCTGGAGTGCGCGGAGAGAATCTGCTGATAGAGCGACAGCCGCTCGGTGGAGGAGTTGGGCGTGGACACCACGTCGACGCTGTGGCCGGTCTGCTTCTCCCAGGCGGCGACGCCTTCCTTGCAGAGCGCCAGCTCGGCGCCCACGGCACCACAGGAGATGGTCAGGTCGGCGGCATGCGCCTGGCCGACGGCGGCGCCGGCCAGGGCGATGGCGGGGATCAATTGGCGAATCATGGCGTATACCTCCGATGTTGGTTGTTGTTATTGAGAAAGAACGCGTCTTCCCAAGCAACGTCAGTGAGGTGCTCGCATCCCGAGCAGGGGTCTTAAACGTTTAAGTTTTTTAACGGTAGTCGTCTTCACGGCATGCCGACAACCTAGACTTTGGTGGAGTCCAGAGAGGCTGCATGAGCGGGAATTAGACATTGGTCAAAATTGGCTGCCCGGGTTTTGAAGCGCAGGACTTAAACGTTTAAGTTTTGACTCGCTTCGCCATCGGTAGATGCCCGGCGAGGCGAGGACAACAACCATAACGGGAGCCATCACATGCCACGATTTCTGACTCGGACGCCGCTGACCGTTGCCATTGCCCTGGCATCGCTGGGTGCGGCATCGACCGCCGCTGCCCAGCCCCAGAGCCTGGATGCCAGGCTGGCCGCACTGGAAGATCGCATTGCTGCTGCCGAGCAGCGGGCGGCGGCGGCCGAACAGCGGGCCGACCGGGCCGAGGCGGCGCTGGAGGCCCTCGACGATGCCGAGCTGGAGCCGCGCCTGGCCGACGTCGAGGCCCATGCCGACGGCGATCTGGGGCTGTCGCTCAGCGCCTATGCACGTTCCGGGTTGCTGCTCGACGATCACGGCAAGAGCGCGCCCGGCGGGCCCTACCTGACCCCGGCGGGCGGCACCGGCGGCGCGGTAGGGCGCCTGGGCAATGAGCCGGACACCTATGTCGAGACAACCCTCAACTACAAGCAGCGTTTCGACAACGGAGCCCGTTCGCACTACCGTGTCATGCTGGCCGACGGTGTCACCACCAGCAACGACTGGACCGCCGACGAGTCGAACCTCAATGTCCGTCAGGTCTATGCCCAGTTCAGTGACCTGCCGAGCTTCACCGGCGCCTTCAAGGACGCCAAGATCTGGGCCGGCAAGCGTTTCGACCGCGACAACTTCGATATCCACTGGCTCGACAGCGATATCATCTTCCTCGCCGGTACCGGTGCCGGGGTCTATGACATCCGCCTCAGCGATGCCTGGACCACCAACGTCTCGCTCTACGGGCGCAGCTTCAGCGATTATCCCGTGGTCAGACGCAGCAATCCGGGGCTGACCGGCAGCACCGACAATCTGATCTTCACGCTCAACAACCACATCGGCAACTGGCAGTGGATGGCCAGCGGGCTGTCGGCCAACGACAACGACCAGCGTGACACGGGCAGCCGTGCCACCGCCGCGGAGAGTGGCTTCCATACCATGCTGGCTTATCACGGCGACAGCTTCTTCGGGCTCGGCGAAGGCAGCTTCAAGGCGGCGGCGCTCTACGGCCGGGGGCTCGGTGCGGAGGTCAAGTCACTCGGCTCCGACGGCAACCTGCTCGACGACGCCGAGACCACGCGGCTGGCGCTCTACGGCACGACCTATGTGGCCCCCGACTGGCGGCTGGCGCCGGCCGTGCTCGCCCAGCACAGTGCGGATCGTTACGCGCGAGGCGACAGCTACGACTGGGCGACCGTCAACGCCCGCCTGGCCAACGAGCTGACCGAGAACTTCGAGATGCAGTACGAGGCCAGCTACCAGTGGATGGACCTCGACCCGCAGGGCTACAAGGGACACAACGCGGTGGATGGTGCCTACACCAAGCTGACCGTCGCGCCGACCTTCAAGCCCGAGGTCGGCGGTTTCTGGCAGCGCCCGGAGATTCGTCTGTTCGCCAGCTGGAGCGACTGGGACGCCTCACTCAACGACTTCGCCGGCGACGATGCCCTGGGGGACGACACCTTCACCGGCGGCGAGTGGACCTTCGGCACCCAGATGGAAATCTGGTTCTGAGGCGAGCGCTGCCATTGCGATAACGAACCGGCACACGTTTACTTCGATCGAGCCTGGCCCGTCACCCCACGGTGGCGGGTTTTTTTGATGTGTTGCCTACAGCGACAGCAGGAAGAGGATCAGCGGCGGCGAGAGCAGCGAGAGCAGGAAGCCGCTGACCACGGCGATGGGGACGCAGGACACCCCCCCGTGTTGCTGGATGACCGGCAGGGTGAAGTCCATGGAGGTGGCGCCGCCGTAGCCGATGGCCAGCGGCGTAGCGCGATGGATCACCAGCGGAATCAGCAGGAAGGCCGTCAATTCCCGGGCCAGGTCGTTGAAGAAGGCCGCGCCGCCCAGTACCGGGCCCAGCTGGTCGCCGATGAGGATGCCGGAGAGCGAGTACCAGCCGAAACCGGCCGCCATCGCCAGGCCTTCGTTCCAGTGCAGGTCGAGCAGCGGGGCGGCCAGCAGCCCGGCGGCCAGCGAACTGGCGGCGACGGTCAGAGCGATGGCCAGGCCGTGGCGGTTGAGCAGGATCTGGCGCAGCGGCATGCCGGAATTGCGCAGCTGGCAGCCGATCAGCGCCAGCAGCGCGTAGAGGACCCATTCGGCCAGCGTTTCGGCGTGGTGAGGCGCCTCGGCGAATCCCAGCTGCACAAGCAGCAACCCCGCGAAAATACCGGCGATCACCACGCCGGCCAGCGCCAGCGAGCCGGCCATGGCCGCCAGCTTGCTGGTCGGTGCCCCCGCGAGGCGCGGGGAATCGCCGGCGTGCAGGGCGCTGCGCCGTGAGAGCCCATACAGCGCCAGCAGGTTGACGGGCGTGATGACGGCGAACAGCGTGATCGCCTGGCCGCTCATGCGGGCCAGCTGGCCGCCGAGGTCGTCGAGGCCGGTGAGGCTCACCCCCATCAGCGCCAGGATGGCGTAGATCGAGCCATTGACCGCCCGGTTGATGGCCTGCATCAGGCCGTCCCGGCGCACCGGCACCAGATACCCGAGAATCAGTGGCAGCAGGATCAGCAGCAGACCGGAGAACATCGTCACTCCTCGGCAGGGTGGGGGCAGGGCGGGCATTGCCGCCGTGAAAGGCTCCCTACCTTAGCAAAGTGCGATGCGCGGCGGTGACGACAATCGCTGATGCCCCATCAGCGGGACTGATCGGCCCCCGGGTTGCGGTTCAAATCGGCGAGCTCCAGCGTGCTGCGGAGGTCGCCGTCGCGGCGATAGTCGCCGCCCAGCAACAGTCCGGGCAACGCGGGTGTCAGGCGCAGGCGCAACTGGCGCTCCGGCTTGTCGGGGTGCCAGGTGAGAATGTTCAGGCTGGGATAGTGATGGCCTTCCACGGTCACGTCGTCGCGATCGAGAATGCGGTAGGCCAGCGTGACCGGGGCGCCGTCGTAATCGCGGTAGCGCAGGGTGCAGGGGGCCGCGTCGGCGCCGTTGCAGGATGTCGTGGCCGCCTGGCGGGCCAGGGCCACCAGGGCGGTCTGGCGATCGGGCAACGCTGCCAGGTCGTGACCGTCGAGACGATAGTTTTTGCCCAAGCCGAACAGCCGATAGCCGCTCTTGTAGAACAGCGCATCGAGGCCGTCGTCGGTGACGCGAAAGCGACCGCGCTCGTTGCCTTCGGCGACGGCGATCTGCGCGTTCATGGCACTTTCCCACTGGCCGCCGTCACGGCTCAGCTGATGGTGGATGGTGACGTCCGGCCAGCCGGCGACGTGTAGCCGGTAGGTCGCCGAAAAGGGGTGGGGCTCGGCCGCGGCCAGCGCGGACAGGGCGACCAGCCACAGCGCCAGGCCGAGGGCCAGTCGCACCGGTCGGATGAGAGAGCCTGGGGCCATGCGTCGTCTCCTTCAGCGGGGTGCCGACAGTAAGACCGGCATGGCCGGGCGCGCGTTCCCTGCTATCCTGTTCAGGGAGCCGTGAGCGCCCGAACCAGGGCCAGGCATTGTCTGAAAACTGTCTGCGCTCGGCCATACTGCGTTAAAAATCAGCTCAAAATGCTCATTTACACCCCGTAAACTCCGCTTTTTCGCTGATTT
>NZ_JBSREH010000005.1:0-79704 GCF_055145905.1 Modicisalibacter sp.
AGCTGGCACGCATCGCCTTTTCACTGATGAAGCATGAGACGGGATATCGCCCTCCAAGCCCCATCAAGGCTTGACGGGCAACATAGAATCTCCCACGGCTTTGCTTCCCCTGGTGAGGTGGCTCTGGGGGGAGGGGATTTATCCCCGACGGCGGGGCCCCGGGGCTGACTCATCGCGACTGAAGTCGCTCCCATGATGATATGCAAAACGCCCGGCCAATTGGCCGGGCGTCTCGGTTCAGCGGGAGCGGGAGCCGCTCAGTCGCGGAACTTCTGCAGCACCAGGCAGGCGTTGGTGCCGCCGAAGCCGAAGCTGTTGGAGAGCACGCGCTCCAGGTTCACGCCGTCGCGCCGCCGGGTGACGATGTCGAAGCCGTCGGCCTGGTCGTCGAGCGAGTCGATGTTGGCCGAGGCGGCGACGAAGTCGTTCTTCATCATCAGCAGCGAGTAGATCGCTTCCTGAACCCCGGTGGCCCCCAGCGAGTGGCCGGTGAGCGACTTGGTGGAGCTCATCGCCGGTGTGGCGTCGCCGAATACCTCGCGGATCGCCTTGAGCTCGGCGACGTCGCCGACCGGCGTGGAGGTGCCGTGGGTGTTGATGTAGTCGATGTCGCCGTCGACGGTGGCCATGGCCTGGCGCATGCAGCGCGCCGCGCCCTCGCCGGAGGGCGCGACCATGTCATAGCCGTCGGACGTGGCGCCGTAGCCGACCACCTCGGCGTAGATTGTCGCGCCGCGGGCCCGGGCGTGCTCGAGGTCCTCGAGCACCACCATGCCGCCGCCGCCGGCGATGACGAAGCCGTCGCGGTCCTTGTCGTAGGGGCGCGAGGCCTTCTCGGGGCTGTCGTTGTAGCCGGTGGACAGCGCGCCCATGGCGTCGAACAGGCACGACAGGGTCCAGTGCTCCTCCTCGCCGCCGCCGGCGAAGACCACATCCTGCTTGCCGAGCTGGATCTGCTCGACGGCGTTGCCGATGCAGTGTGCCGAGGTGGCGCAGGCCGAGGAGATCGAGTAGTTCACGCCCTTGATCTTGAACGGCGTGGCCAGGCAGGCGGATACCGTGCTGCCCATGGTGCGGGTGACGCGGTAGGGGCCGACGCGGCGCAGGCCTTTCTCGCGCAGGATATCCGCCGCCTCGACCTGATTGGCGCTGGAAGCGCCGCCGGAACCGGCGATCAGCCCGGTGCGCTCGTTGGACACCTGCTCGGGGGTGAGTCCGGCATCCTCGATCGCCTGGGCCATCGCCACGTAGGCGTAGGCTGCCGCATCGCCCATGAAGCGGCGCTGCTTGCGGTCGACCAGGGCATCGAGGTCGATGTCGACCACGCCGGCCACATGGCTGCGAAAGCCCATGTCGGCGTACTGGTCCTTGAAGCGAATGCCGGAGCGCCCCGCCTTGAGCGCGTCCAGAACCTGGTGCTGGTCATTGCCCAGGCAGGAGACGATGCCCAGGCCGGTGACTACCACTCGTTTCATGGAAGCCTCCTGATCAGAAATTCGCAGTGGAGGTGAACAGACCGACACGCAGGTCGTTGGCCTGGTAGATGTCCCGGCCGTCGACCGACACGGTTCCATCGGCGATACCCAGGATCAACCGCCGCGTGATCACCCGCTTGATGTTGATGTGATAGGTAACCTTGCCGGCGTCCGGCAGGATCTGGCCCGAGAACTTGACCTCGCCGCAGCCCAGTGCGCGGCCACGGCCCGGATGGCCCAGCCAGCCCAGATAGAAGCCGACCAGCTGCCACATGGCGTCCAGGCCCAGGCAGCCGGGCATGACCGGATCGCCGGGGAAGTGGCAATCGAAGAACCACAGGTCCGGATGGATATCCAGCTCGGCGATCAGCTCGCCCTTGCCGTGCTCGCCACCGGTTTCCTGAATGCTGGTGATGCGGTCGAGCATCAGCATGTTGGGGGCCGGCAGCTGGGCGTTGCCCGGGCCGAAGAGCTCACCGCGGCTGCAAGCCAGCAGTTCTTCGTAACTAAAGGAGTGTTGCTTGCTCACTGAGTCGTTCCGAGAGTCAGAATTGTTGTGCCCCGCACTCTGCGCGACGCGCCTAGTCTACTGGCAGCGTGAAGCGAATGCACGCCGGGCCCCAAGGCTAGTGGGCACCGGCGGCCGGCGCAACGCATCTTTGGACGGAGGTCGGCTTGCGCCGGGGTTCGCGAGCGGGGCATGATGCGTGGGTTTTTACCCTCTCGAGAAACCGCACGATGAAACACCATGTGGCCCGCCTTCACGCTTAATCGCCCGACCAGCTGGATGGGGCTGGCCGCCCTGTCGGCGATGGTCTGGCTGCCGTTTCTCGGGTTGCGTCTGGCGGCGCTGGGCATCGTCGCCGTGGCCCTGGTCGACGGCTGGCGGCAGATCCGTCGGGAGCACCAGCGCCGCCGGCTCAGCGAGGAGGCGCTCAAGCTCTCCGGCGACGGGGTGATCATCGCCGACCGCCACAACCGCATCCTCGGCATCAACCCCGCGTTCACCCAGATCACCGGCTATACCCGCGAGGAAGTGCTGGGGATGGACGCCTCGATGCTCTCCTCGGGTCGTCACGACAAGGCCTTCTATGAGCGCTACTGGCAGACCCTGCAGGCCACCGGGCGCTGGGAGGGCGAGATCTGGAACCAGCGCAAGCACGGCGACCAGTTTCCCGAGTGGCTGCGCATGCAGGCCTGTCACGACGTCAAGGGTCGGGTCAGTCACTATGTGGGCCTGTTCACCGACATTTCCCGCCACAAGGCCCGCGAGCAGGATCTGCGTCGCATCGGTTTCGAGGACCCGCTGACCGGGCTGCCCAACCGCCGCCGGCTGCACGACCTGCTGACCTCGCGACTCAATCGCCTGCGGGCCGGCGAGGGGCTGGACCTGGCGCTGATCGACATCGACGCCTTCAAGGCGATCAACGACGCCCTCGGCGTGGATGACGGCGACCGCTTGCTGGCACGCTTCGGCCAGCGTCTGGCGGCGTTCGTTGCCGGCGGTGTGGTCGGTCGGCTGGGCGGTGACGAGTTCATGGTCATCCGCACCACCACCTTCGACGATCACGAAACCTGGGTGACCAGCCTGCGCGACCACATGAGCGAGCCGTTCGACATGGCCGGCAATGCGCTGCGCCTGGGGCTGACCATCGGCAGCTGCCGGGCGCCGGACGACGGCCGCGAGTCCGGCGTGCTGTTCCAGCGCCTGGAATCGGCGCTGTATACCGCCAAGCGCCACGGCCGCAACCACAACCGGCGCTTCCGGCCGTCGCTGGAGGTCGAGGGCGACCGCCAGCTGGAGCTGGTCAACGAGCTGCGGCGTGCCCTGGCCCAGGGCGACCAGCTCGAGCTGTACTACCAGACCCAGCATCGTCTCGAGGACGGCGGCCTGGTGGGCATGGAGGCGCTGCTGCGCTGGCGCCATCCCCAGCAGGGCATGATCTCGCCGGGGGATTTCATCCCGCTGGCCGAGCGCCACGGCCTGATGGCCGCGCTGGGCAACTGGGTCATCGATCGCGCCGTGGCGCAGCTGGCCAACTGGCAGGCCGCCGGCATGCCGCGGGTGCCGGTGTGGGTCAACATCTCGGCGCTGCAGCTGATCCAGGGCGATCTGGAGGCGCGGCTGGCGGCGGCGCTGACGCGTCATCACGTGCCCGCCGCCCTGCTGGGGCTGGAGCTGACCGAATCGGTGCTGCTCGACGAACGTGCCGGTGACGTCTCGCCACGCCTGGAGGCACTGCGTGCCCAGGGCCACCCCATCGCCATCGACGACTTCGGCACCGGCTATTCGTCGCTGGCCTATCTCAAGCGCCTGCCGATCGACAAGCTCAAGCTCGACCGCGCCTTCATCCGCGCGCTGCCCGAGGATGTCGCCGATGCGGCGATCGTCGCGGCGGTGCTGGCGATGGCCCGCGGCCTGTCGCTCGAGGTGATCGCCGAAGGCGTGGAGACCCAGCCCCAGCGCGACTTCCTGATCGCCGAGGGCTGCCTCTATACCCAGGGCTTCCTGTTCGCTCGACCCCAGCCCGCGGCGGAGGTCGAGTCCCGCTACCTGCGCGCCCTGCAGACCGCCTGAACCGTTGCCGGCAACGCCCCGGTCCCGTCAGGGGGCGCCGGTCCGCGGCGCCGGGCGGGCGCCGGGCTTGGCCAGCAGCAGCTGGCAGGTGCCGATGGTGCGTTCGCGAAAGCCTCCCTCGCAGTAGCTCAGATAATAGCGCCACAGGCGGATGAAGCGTTCGTCGTAGCCCAGTCGCCGTACGGTGTCGAGACGCGCCTCGAAGCGTCGCCGCCACTCGTTCAGGGTGCGGGCGTAGTGAGGGCCGATCTCTTCCAGATCGATCAGGTTCAGCGTGCTGTGCCGGGTCATGGCCTCGAGAATCGCGGTGTGCGAGGGCAGGAAACCGCCGGGAAAGATGTAGCGCTTGATGAAGTCCGCCTCGCGCCGGGCCGCCGTGTAGCGCTGGTCGCGGATGGTGATCGCCTGCAGCGCCGCCAGGCCATCGTCGACGAGCAGCCGGTCCAGCGTCGCCAGGTAGGCAGGCAGGTACTGGTGGCCCACGGCCTCGATCATCTCCACCGAGACCAGGCGGTCGAAGCGGCCCTGGAGTTCACGATAGTCCTGCTTGAGCAGGGTGATGCGATCCTCGAGTCCGGCGGCGGCGATGCGCGCGGCGACGTCGGCGTACTGTTCGTCGGACAGGGTGGTGGTGGTCACCCGACAGCCGCGCGTGCGCGCGGCGTGGATCGCCAGTCCGCCCCAGCCGGTGCCGATCTCCAGCAGGTGGTGCTCGGCACGTACCTCCAGCTTGTCGAGCAGGTGGTCGAGCTTGCCGGTCGAGGCCGTTTCCAGGTCGGCGTCGGCCGTGGGGAACAGCGCACTCGAGTACATGCGATGCTCGCGGTCGAGGAACAGCGCGAAGAGTTCGTTGCCGAGGTCGTAGTGCGCCTGGATGTTGCGCCGCGAGCCGCGCCGGGTGTTGCGCCGCAGGGCGTGCAGGGCGCGCAGCGCAAGCCGTGCCAGCCACGCGCTGCCGCTCTCGAAGCGGTCGTTGACGTGGGCGATGTTGCGGGCGAACAGCCGCGTGAGGGTGACCAGGTCGTCCGCTTCCCAGTCGCCGTCCATGTAGGCCTCGGCGGCGCCCACGGTACCGCCCAGCGCCAGCCGTCGCCAGGCACGCGGGCGGTGCAGCACCACGGTGACGTTCAGGTCGCCCCCGCGGCCGAGCCGATGGTGGGTGGCGCCGTCGATCAGCAGCAGCCGGCCGCCCTCGAGGGCATCCAGGCGGGCCAGCAGGCGGGGCTTGAGGCGCTTCAGCAGCCAGTCGTCGCGCCGGGCGGCCGGGCGACGCAGGGGAAGGGGGCGCAGTGAGGTCACGGTCGGCTCTCCTCGGTGGCGGCGTCGGGGCGCTTGCGGGTGGAGCGGCCGCCGCCGGGGTGGTCATGGACGGGGACGCGCTTGAGCCACAGACGCAGGGCTTCCCAGTGGATGGCAGCGACCGTCTTGAGGCTCATCAACGGGTGACGGGCCAGGCTGCGCAGCAGCGCGGCGCGGGTTGCCGGCTGCCCCTCGAGCGTCAGGGTGGCGTCGAAGTGCCGGACTCCCGAGCGGTGGGCCTCCATGTGCAGATACAGGTGCCGGCCCGGCGCGTTGAAGCGCCAGTGATAGGTCATGTCCATGGGGTTGAACGGCGAGACGTGCAGCGCCTTGGTGAAGTGGGCGGCATGGCCGTGGCGGGCGGGGTCGACCTCGCAGGCGTAGACCTGGCGCTCGCCCCAGGGCGTGTTGGTGACCTCGCCGAGCAGGGCGCGCAGCTGGCCGTGGCGGTCGTGGACGTAATAGAGGGTGATCGGGTTGAAGACCATGCCGAACAGGCGCAGCTGGGTGAGCACGGCGATTCGACCGTCGGCACGGGCCGCCACCGTCTCGCCCAGTTCCTGGCGCAGGCGCTCGCGCACTGCCTCGTCCAGCGGCCGGTCGTGGGGGCCGAGGTAGTCCTCACGGCGAAAGCGCGCCGGTGCCGGGCGACGCGCGCTGAAGCCGGGCACGCCGTCGAACAGCGCGGGCAGCTCGTCGAGCTCCAGCCAGAGCATCCACAGCCGGTAGGTGAAGGCGTGTGCCCTCGGCACCGTCCGCCGGTGACGCAGCTCGCCGCGATAGATGCGGCTGCGTGGGGGCGCCTTCATGCCGGTGTCTCCATGACGGGCGCGCCGGCCGGCGAGGCCGCGGCCTCCGGCGCCGTGCCCAGGGCCGCGGCGACCCGCCAGGCGCTCCATACCCCGTCCTCGTGAAAGCCGTTGCGCCAGTAGGCGCCGCAGTAGTGGGTGCGCCGGGCGGTATCGGAGATCTCGGCATGGCGACCCTGGGCGGCGATGCCGTCGAGGGTGAAGCACGGATGCGCGTAGCGGTAGCGGCCGAGGATGCGTTCGGGGTCGATGCTGGCGGTGTCGTTGAGGGTGACGCAGACGGTGTGAGGCGCATCGATCCCCTGAAGGATGTTCATGTCGTAGGTCACCGACACCCGGGCATCGTCGCCGCGGCCGTCAAGGCGGTAGTTCCAGCTCGCCCAGGTACGGCGCCGGCGTGGCAGCAGCCGGGTGTCGGTGTGCAGCACCACGTCGTTGTCCTGATAGGGCAGGGCGCCCAGGATCTCGCGTTCGGCGGGACTGGGGTCGGCAAGCAGTGCCAGTGCTTGGTCGGCATGGCAGGCCAGCACCACCTGATCGAAGCGGGCCTCGCCGCGGGTCGTGGACAGGGTGACGCCCTCGGCGTCACGCCGGATCGTCCGCACCGGGCAGTCGAGCGCGATGCGCTCGGCGTAGGGCCGGGTGAGGGCGGGGATGTAGCGCCGCGAGCCGCCGGGGATGGTGTACCACTGCGGCCGGTCGTCGATCGACAGCAGGCCGTGGTGGTGAAAGAAGCGCACGAAGAACGCCAGCGGGAAGGCGTCGAGCTCGGCGATGCTGGCCGACCAGATCGCCGCGCCCATGGGCAGCAGGTAGCGTTCGCGGAAGTCCGCGCCGTAGCCGTTGCGGTCCAGGTAGGCGCCGAGGGTGAGCGATGCGTCCAGGCGGCCGCTGTCGAGATCATGCGTCGCCTCGCGGTTGAAACGCAGGATGTCGGCGAGCATGCGGTAGAAGCGCGGGCGCAGCAGGTTGCGGCGCTGGGCGAACAGCGTGGCCAGGGTATGCCCGTTGTACTCGAAGTCACGCCGGGCATCGTGCACCGAGAAGCTCATCTCGGTGGGCCGGGCGGGCACGCCGAGCCGGGTCAGCAACCGGTTGAAGTGCGGGTAGGTACGGTCGTTGAAGACGATGAACCCGGTGTCCACGGCATAGTCGCGGCCGCCGAGGGTGATGTCGACGGTGGCGGTATGGCCGCCGAGGCGTGAACCGGCCTCGAACAGCGTGACGTGGTGGCGGGCCGATAGGTAGTGGGCCGCGGCCATGCCGCTGATGCCGCTGCCGACCACCGCGATGTGCTGGGCGTGACTCATGAGACGGTCTCCGTGTGGTGCCGGCGGCGTACCAGACGCCGGCCCAGGCGTAGCCGCAGTCCCGGCGGCAGCAGGCCGGCCAGCTTCACCAGAGCGGTGAAGCGGCGCGGGAAGTGGATGTCCAGACGGCGGCGCTCCAGGCCGTCGAGGATCGCCTGGGCGGCGGTGTCCGCGTCGATGCGCAGCGGCATGGCGAAGTCATTGCGTTCAGTCAGTGGCGTGGCCACGAAGCCGGGATGCACGAGGCTGACGCCGATGCCCTCGTCGGCCAGGTCGATGCGCAGCGACTCGAGGAAGTGGCTGAGCGCGGCCTTGGAGGCGCCGTAGGCCTCGGCCCGGGGCAGCGGCAGGTAGGCGGCGGCGCTCGACACCGCAGCCAGCAGCGGGGGCAGGGCATCCGGGGCGCGGGCCCGGCGCAGCAGCGGCAGGGCGGCGTCGATCACCCGGATGGCGCCGTGGAAATTGACCGCGAAGACCCGCTCCACCAGCGCCGTATCGAAGCGGCGGACGTCCAGGTATTCGCAGGTACCGGCGACATGCAGCAGCACGTCCAGGCCGCCGAAGCGCGCACCGAGCGTGTCGGCGGCTTCGTGCACCGAGGCAGGGTCGGTCAGGTCGCAGGGCAGCACCAGCGCGTCCGGGTACTGACCGGCCAGGCGTTCGAGCGGTTCGCGGCGGCGCGCGCTCAGTGCCACCCGGTGGCCCTGTTCGAGCAGTCGGCGGGCGAGCGCCTCGCCGATCCCCGAGCTGGCGCCGACGAGCCAGATGCGCCGCCGGCCGGACAGTCCCTGCATGATGATCCCCTCCTTGCGTCGCCGGTCAGGCCAGGCGGCGCTTCAGGTACCGAATCGCGCCGCCGAGCAGCGGCACGTGCTCGTAGAGCAGCGCGCCGGCATCGAAGTAATCGTGATGCTCGCGGACCCGCTCGGCCTCGAAGCGCAGGTACGAGCAGCCCTCCACCGTGACGGGATCACCGCCGGCCAGCGCCGGGTGCGTCACCGTCAGGATCCAGCGGACGAAGGCTTGATCGCCGTCGCGCAGCCGTTCCGCGAACGTGAAGCGGCACTCGCCCACCCGCTCGTAGAGCGTGTCGAAGTAGCGGATCAGTGCCTCCCGGCCTTCGATGCGGTGCCAGGGGTCGCGGAAACTCACATCCGCAGTGTAAAACTCTGCGAGTCGATTTGTACAGGTTTTGTCCAGCTTATTGTAGAAGGCGCAGAACGCCTCCAGGGACGGATCTCGGGTCATCGTCGCCTCCTGGATATGATTGAAACGGTCGGTACATGAGCTTTACGGCAGCAAGCTTGCGCGAGGGCGCTGTGAACCCCTCCTTGGGCGCTACCTTTGCCATCCATGGCAAAGGACCCTCGCTTCACCTTGCTGCCGATGTTCAGACAGCAAAAGTGAGCCTTGAATTAACAAACGGTCTAGCTCCTGGGCAGGGCCTTGAAGGCCGCCAGGGCGCGTTCCCGGGCGGCCTTGTGGTCGACGATCGGCGGCGGGTAGTCGGCCGCCCCCAGGGCGTCACGCGGCGGAGCGTGCCGTGCCTTGGCGGGCAGGTCGGCGAGCTCGGGCAGGTATTCGGCGAGGAAACGCCCGTCGGGGTCGAAGCGCCGCGACTGGGTGGTGGGGTTGAAGATACGGAAGTAGGGCGCGGCATCGGTGCCGGTGGAGGCCGCCCACTGCCAGCCGCCGTTGTTGGCGGCAAACTCGCCGTCGACCAGATGGCGCAGGAAGAAGGCCTCGCCGCGGCGCCAGTCGATCAGCAGGTGCTTGGTCAGAAACATCGCCGTGACCATGCGCAGACGATTGTGCATCCAGCCGGTGCGCACCAGCTGGCGCATCGCCGCGTCGACCAGCGGGTAACCGGTTCGCCCTTCGCACCAGGCGCGGAAGGCATCGTCATCGTCGCGCCAGGCGAGGGCCTCGGTGTGGTGCTGGAAGGGGCGGTGACGGCAGACCTCGGGGAAGCCGACCACGATGTGCTGGTAGAACTCGCGCCAGACGAGCTCGTTGATCCAGCCGGTGAGCCCTGCGTCGCCGTCGCCGAGGTGCCCGCCGTTTTCCGCCATCGCCGCCTGCAGGCACTGGCGGTGAGAGAGCATGCCCAGCGCCAGGTAGGGCGAGAGCTCGCTGGTGCCGGCGATGGCCGGCTGGTCGCGTTGTTCGTGGTAGTGGCGCGCCCGATAGCGCAAAAAGCGCGCCAGTCGGTCGGCGGCGGCCGTCTCGCCGGCGGGCCACAGTCGGGCATCCACCGGCGTGTCGGCCAGGCGTGGCGCGTCCGGCAGCGCCTCGGCGGCGATCGGCAGCGCGGCCTGCACGGTCGGCGCGTCGCGCAGGGCCAGCCGTTCGGCGTCGATCTGGCGGTGCCAGGCTCGGGCGAACGGGGTGAAGACGCTGTAGTAGTGCCCCTGGCCGGTCAGCAGCTCGCCGGGTTCGAAGGCCACGGCATCGGTCCAGGCGTGGCTGGCCAGTCCGGCCTCGCGGAAGGCCGCCTGCACGGCGGCGTCGCGCCGGGCTTCGTTCAGCGGGTATTCGCGATTGAAGTGCAGCGCGGCGACGTCATGCTCGCGGGCGATGGCCAGCAGGGGCTCGGCGGCGGCCGAGAAGTCGCCGATGTCGCGCTGCAGCAGCGGGATATGGTAGCCGGCCAGGGCCTCGCCGAGCGCCGCCACGCCGCGACGCAGGAAGTCGATCTTGTTGGCCCCGTGCCCGTGGTCCTGCCACTGCGCCGGGCAGTGAAGGAACACGGCGATCACCGGCCCACGGCGGGCCGCGGCGGCCAGGGCCGTGTTGTCGAGGGTGCGCAGATCGCTGCGGAACCAGACAAGTTGACGGGCCATGGGGCACTCCTGCAGGGCGTGGGCTCAGCCGATCAGCGGGCGCAGCCGGTCGAGCGCCTGGGTGGGCTGATCGCCCAGGGCCTCCAGTGCGGTGTCCTCGATGTCGCCGGCGCGGATCCGGGTTACCGGTCCGGCCAGGCACACCGGTACCGGCAGCTGGTCGGCCAGCCGCGGCAGCTGGCGACGCACCACGTCGTTGCGTTCGGCCCGGCCGCTGAGCATGACCACGGCGGACGGGCGCAGGCGCTCCACCGCCAGCGGCCAGTCACCCTGGGGCAGCGGCGCATCGAACAGCTGCACTTGGTAACCGGCGTCGGCGGCGGCCAGCGCAAACAGCAGCGACCACAGCGAGCCGGGGTCGTCGGGCAGGCAGGCGACCACCACCAGGGCACCGCTGGAACGGAGATTGGCATGGTAGAGCCGGGTGCCGATGCGCGTGCGCAGAAAGGCACTCAGGAACTGGCGCTGGAGGCCGGCGCCCAGCTGGTCGCCCCAGCGCTCCTCGAGCTCGCCGATCAGCGGCTGCCACAGCTCGTGCAGGCAGGTGGCGACGGGATAGAGCGCCAGCCCCTGGTTGAACAGCGATTCCAGCCGGGCGCCGTCGAGGGCCTCGATGCCGGCCAGCAGCTGCCGGCGCTGGCCCTCCCAGTCGCCGCCGTCGTCGGTGAGGGGCTCGGGGGGCGTCTCGGGCTGATCGAGCAGGTCGCGCACCTGGCTGACCGGCACCCCCCGGTTGAGCCATTGCAGGATGCGTTCGACACGCTGGATGTCGTCGCGGGCGTAGAGACGGTGCCCCTTGGGAGTGCGCTGGGGGCGGATCAGGCCGTAGCGGCGCTCCCAGGCCCGCAGGGTGACGGAGTTGACCCCTGTCAGGCGGGAAACTTCGCGAATCGGATACAGCGGGGCGCCGGTCGGATCCGTTGACTTGTCACTCATGCGCACTCGGGCCTCTTGCAGTCCAACGACACGGCCCGCCTCCCGGGGGCCGTTATCATCTACAGAATGGGGGAGATAGTTGTACAAGGCAACCGCGTTGTACAAATCGTCTTCGCGTCCATTCTATCGCGACGCCGTGGGGTGTGCGCGACTCTCGATAATCGCCGCCAGGGCGTCGACGAAGGCGGAATGCTCGCCCACCGGGGGCAGCAGCGTTAGTGCAAGGTCGGGGTGCTCGGCGCTCAGGCGCTCGAGCTGGCCGGGCACGTCCTCGCGCAGGTGGCGGCCGGCGGCGAAGAACAGCGGCAGAATCTCGGCGCGGCGGCAGCCGGCGGCGGCCAGCTCGGCGGCGACGCTGTCCAGCGACGGCTCGCAGAGCTCCATGTAGGCCAGGCGCAGCGGGCGTTCGAGGCGTTCGGCCAGGGACTGGCTCAGGTTGTCGAAGGGCGCGCGCCAGCGCGGGTCGCGGGACCCGTGGGCGAGCAGGATCAGGGCGTCATGCATGCAGGTTCTCCTTGTCGGCGAGTCGAGTGGCCAGATGGTGGCCCAGAGCGTGGCCGGACAGCCAGGCGTCCTCGATGCGTCCGTCCCGCCAGGCGTCGCCGCACAGCGCCAGGCCGTTGCCACCCGACCGGTAGCCGGGCCCGTCGCTGTCCGCTGTCACCGGCTGGGCGTAGCGCCAGCGATGTGCCGTGAGCAGCTCGGCGGCGGGCAGGGGCGCGGGATACTGCGCGGCGAAGGCGGCGAGCAGGGCTGCGGCCACCGTGTCGGGATCGTCCTCCAGATGATCGATACTCCAGGCGACGTCGGCGAGCAGAGTCAGGCTCTCGCTCTGGGCGTGGCGACCGGGCTTGGTGTGATTGCGGATGACGCGATGCAGCGGCCCCGTCGGGAAGGCGGCGGTCTGCCAGTCCGGTGCCGGAGCCTCGAGCGTCGGCAGCCGCGTGGAAAACCGGACGCAGGCGGCCCAGCAGGGCGTCATCGGGCGTTGCGTGCAGGCCGCCGCCAGTTCGGGGGCGATGGGGCCGAGCAGCACGGCGGCCTGGGGCGTCGGCAGGGCCAGCACCACGCCGGCGAAGGGGCCGTGGTGCGCGTTGGTCTCTGCCGCCAGCCACCAGCCCTCGGGTGTGGACCGAATGGCAATGATGCGCTGGCCGGTGTGTACCTCGAGCCCTTCGGCCAGGTGCCGGGCCAGGGCGCTCATGCGCGGCACCGCGGTGAAGCGCTCGGCGTCGGGTGCCGGCTGCCACCCGTCGGCGGTGACCCGCCACGGACGAGTCGGCCAGGGTGCGACGAGGCCGGCGTCCCGCCAGGCGCTCAGGGCTTGGCGAAACGCCGGGTGGCGTGCGGTGAAGTGCTGGGCGCCGAGGTCGAAGACGGTTTCGTCGACGCGGCGGTTGGCCAGGCGGCCGCCGGGGCCGCGGGCCTTGTCGAAGAGCTGCACGGCCCGACCGTGGTCGACGAGCACGCGGGCGCAGGCCAGGCCGGCGATACCGGCACCGATGATGGCAAGCGGGGCGACCGTCATGCGAGGCTCTCCTGTGCGGGGGCGGAAAAGGGCTGCCGAACAGGTAGTCGCCGGCACGCCGCGCCGACTAGACTAGCAAAGCGTACAACGTCTGTATAACTCGGCTTCAGCCAAGCCAAGGAGGCCCGATGCATGTGTTGATGACCGGCGGGACCGGCTTCGTGGGACGTCGGCTCGCCGAGCGGCTGGCCGCGGCCGGTCACACGCTGTCGGTGGTATCCCGTGACCCCGAGGCGGCGGCCCGGGTACTGCCGCCGGCGACCGCGATCCGTTCCCGAGTGCTCGACTTCCGCGATATCGGCGTCGAGGCGATCGTCAACCTGGCCGGCGAGCCGATCGCCGACAAGCGCTGGAGCGCGGCACAGAAGTGCCGCCTGGTCGACTCCCGGGTCGCCATCACCCGCGAGCTGGTGACGCTGTGCCACACGGCCGACGCGCCGCCCCGGGTGATGGTCTCGGGCTCGGCGATGGGCTATTACGGCGCTCAGGGCGAGCGGGTGGTGGACGAGGACACGCCGCCCCACGACGAGTTCGCCCACCGGCTGTGTGCCGAGTGGGAGGCGGCGGCCCGCGAGGCCGAGCCGGCCGGCGTGCGGGTGGCGCTGCTGCGCACCGGGCTGGTGCTGGATGCCGGCGGCGGCACCCTGGCGAAGATGCTGCCGCCGTTCCGGCTGGGCCTTGGGGGGCGCTTCGGCGATGGCCGCCAGTTCATGCCGTGGATCCACCGCGAGGATCACGTGCGCAGCATCGAGTTCCTGCTTGCGCGGGACGACCTTGACGGGCCGTTCAACGCCTCGGCCCCGCACCCGGTCACCAACGCCGAGTTCACCCGCACTCTGGCGCAGCGGCTGCATCGCCCGGCGCTGCTGCCGGTGCCGGGCAGGCTGCTCGAGCTGGCGCTGGGCGAGATGGCGCGACTGCTGCTTACCGGCGCGGACATGCGCCCGCGCCGGCTGCTCGATGCCGGCTTTCGCTTCGACTACGAGACGCTGGACGCCGCGCTCGCCGCGATCCTTTCGCGGGGCAAGCGTCGCGACTGACGTCGCTCCCACAATGCCCACAGGGAAGATGTCTCGATGGCTGCTTGTGGGAGGGGATTCATCCCCGAGGACGGAGCCCCGGGGCTTGCCTGTCGCGGATGAACTCGCTCCCGCAACGACGTGATGTTAGCGTCGAGTTTCCTTGTCCACCGTCACGATCACCCGCACCGCGTCGAGACGCAGCCGCGCGCCCTCGATGGCGGTGTCGAGGGCCGCGCGCTCGTCGCGCAGGGCATCGAGTTCGTCCTGACGCACCGAGGGGTTGTGGCGGGCCAGCGCCTGCAGGCGGGTCAGCTCGCCGTCGAGGCGTTCGCGCATGCGGCTCTGGGCGGCCTCGAGGATGGTCGGCAGCTCGCGCTCGGCCTCGCTCTCGCCGCGGGTCAGCAGGTCGCGGAGCTGCTCGTGGCGTGACTTGATCAGGTCGCGGGCCACCGCCTTCTTGACCTTCTGCAGGTTCTTGGCCAGTCCGGTGAACGAGACCTTGTCGGCCAGGTTGGCGCCGGATTCGTCGAGCAGCACGCGGATCGCCGTGGGCGGCAGGAAGCGGTCCACGTGCAGGTGCGTGGGCGCCGGGCAGTGGGTGCAGAAGACCAGCTCGGTGAGCACCCGGCCGGGCGGGATGGCGGGATGATCGAGCAGCGCCAGTGCCGTGTTGCCCATGGTGCCGGTGAGAATGCGGTCCATGATCTCGCGGGTCAGCGGGTGCTCCCAGGAGAGGTGCTGGACGTCGTCACGGGCCAGGGCGCGCTCGCGGGAGCGGGTGGCGGTGAAGCCTTCCTCGCCCTTCACCAGCCCCGGCAGGCCGTCGAGCATCTGCGGGCCGGCGCGCAGGTGCAGCAGTTCGCCGCCCAGGTCCTGGCTGTCGACACCGAAGATGTCCAGCGCCTGGTCCAGGTAGCGCGGCAGGGCGCGGTCCGCGTCGAGCTCGCGGATCGCCGTGGCGACGGCATCGGCGCGCTCGTTGCGGCAGGCGTTGAGCTCGAGCAGGCGGTTGCGTCCGGCGTTGCGTTCGGCCAGCTTGGCGTCGAACAGCGCGCGGGTCTCGTCGACCACCTCGGCGAGGGCGTCGTCGTCGAGTAGCGATTCGGCCAGATCATCACCGAAGGCGTCGAACAGGTCGCTGCCCACGCCATGGGGCGCGCTGAAGGCGTCCATGCCTTCCTGGTACCAGCGCAGCAGCCGCTCGCCGGGGCTGTCGGTGAACACCGGCACGTGGATCTCGATGGCGTGGCGCTGGCCGATGCGGTCCAGGCGGCCGATGCGCTGCTCGAGCTGGTCGGGATGCTGGGGCAGGTCGAACATCACCAGATGGCGGCAGAACTGGAAGTTGCGTCCTTCCGAGCCGATCTCCGAGCAGATCAGCAGCTGGCTGCCGTCCTCCGCGTCGGCGAAGTCGGCGGCGGCGCGGTCGCGCTCGACCAGTGTCAGCCCCTCGTGGAACACCGGGGCGTGGACACCGCCCAGCACGCGCAGCGCCTCGGCCAGATCGATGGCGGTCTGGCGGTCGTGGGCGATCACCAGCGCCTTGTCGCGGCCCATCTCGGTGAGCTGTTCGAGCAGCCAGGTGACGCGCGGGTCGATCTGCCACCAGGGCTCGCCGTTGAGCGGGTCGTCGTCCAGCGCCCGGTAGGTGGCGTCCAGATAGAGCATCACGTCGGGGTGATCGAGCCCGGTCTCGATCAGCAGTTCATCGAGAGAGTCCTCGTCGCGGGCGAGCTTGCGCAGCACGCGGCGGTAGGCCGAGGGCGGGTCGAGGCGCGTGACGTGCAGGCGCCGTTCGGGGAAGCCGCCGACATGGCGCCGGCTGTTGCGGAACATCACCCGGCCGGTGCCGTGGCGGTCGAGCAGCTGGTCACGCAGCTGGGTCCGTGCGGCCTCGCGCTGGGCGCTATCGCTCTCGGGGTCGGCCAGGGTGTCGAGCAGCGCCCGGCTGTCGGCGTCGTCGATGACCGTGGCGGCGGTGTCCAGTGCCGTTGCGTCGCCGGGCAGGGCGTCGAGGGCGTCGATGGCCTCGGCGACCCGCACGTAGCCGGCTTCCTCGGCGCGGAAGCGCTCGAGGTCATGGTAGCGGTCGGGGTCGAGCAGGCGCAGCCGGGCGAAGTGGCTCTCCAGGCCCATCTGCTCGGGGGTGGCGGTGAGCAGCAGCAGCCCCGGCGCCACGGCGGCCAGGCGCTCGACGCAGGCGTAGCCGGGGCCGCTCTCCTCCGGCGTCCAGTCCAGATGGTGGGCCTCGTCGACGATCAGCAGGTCCCAGGCGCAGGCCTCGGCCTGGCTCTGGCGATGCGGGTTGGCGAACAGCCACTGCTGGCTGGCGAGGATCAGCTGGCCGGCCTCGAAGGGGTTGGCCTCGCCATGGGCCTGGCTCTGGCGCTCGTCGAGCAGGGTGACCTCGATGGCGAAGCGGCGCAGCAGCTCGACCAGCCACTGGTGGGTGAGGCTGTCGGGGACCAGGATCAGCGCCCGCTCGGCGCGCCCGGTGAGCAGCAGGCGGTGCAGGATCAGCCCGGCCTCGATGGTCTTGCCCAGCCCCACCTCGTCGGCGAGCAGCACGCGCGGCGCGTGACGCCGCGAGACCTCGTCGGCGATATAGAGCTGGTGGGGAATCAGGTCGATCTTGGGGCCCGCCAGGCCCAGCGCCGGGTTCTGGCTGATGCGGTGGTGGTGATGCAGAGTGCGAAAGCGCAGGTCGAACCAGTCGTTGCGGTCGACCTGGCCGGTGAGCAGGCGATCGCGGGCCTGGTTGAACTGCATGCGGTCGGAGAGCTTGGCCTCGGAGAGCTCGTGCCACTCGCCGGCGGCGTCGAAGCCGATATAGATCACCAGGCCGTCGACTTCCTTGGTGTCGTCGACGGTCAGGGTGACACCCTCGGCGGACTCGATGTGATCGCCGCTGCCGAAGACCACGCGGGTCAGCGGTGCCTGACGCGCGCTGTAGGTGCGGGTTTCCTGGCTGGCGGCGAAGAGCACGGTGACGCTGCGGAAATCGACGTTGAGGATGGTACCCAGGCCCAGTTCGGCCTCGCCGTCGCTGATCCAGCGCTGGCCGGGAATGAAGTCGCTCATGGTGTCCTAAATGCTCGAAGAAATCGGGGCTTGCGGGCCGGCGGGCTTGCGGTCCCGGCCGCCCGGCGATGGGGCGCCGTATACTAACGCAAAGCGGCAGGCGGCTTAAGCGCCGCTCGCGCTTTCTCGCCGATCAGCGGTGGGCGAGCCGGGTCCAGCTGTCGAGCAGCGCCCGTGTCGGCTCCCCGGCGTGGCTCGCCACCCGGCGGCCGTGGCGATCGAACACCAGGGTCGCGGGTAGCCCGGGGGCGTGGCTCAGCGCCAGCCACTTTTCGTGCGGGTCGAGCAGCACCCGGGGCAGGGAGAGGCCGTGCCGGTCGAGATAGCGGCCGACGGCGAGCAGGCTGTCGCCCTCGGCGATCACCGCCACCCGGGCCTCGCCCCGCGCGGCGAGTGCCGCCAGGCGGGGCAGCGTATGCCGGCAGGCCCGGCAGCGCGTCTGGACGAGGGTGACGATCAGCGGCCGGTCGTCGGCGGGCGCGAGGGTGACGCTCTGCCCTTCGAGAGTGTCGAGGGCCAGGTCGGGCAGCCGGGCGAGGCCCGGTGCCGGGGCGAGTGGCTGCCAGATTGTCAGGCCCAGCCAGGCAAGGGCGGCGGCCACGAGCAGCCCCTGGGCGGCGAGCCGGGGGCGTCGGCGGTCGCGCAGGGCCCACGCACTCCAGGCCGCCGCGCCCAGCCAGCCGGCGAGCGGCTGGTAGCCCGGCAGCCAGGGGCGGAGCAGATCCAGCGGGGCGGCGAGCGAGGCCTCGGGGTGCAGGGCCGCATGGCCCAACCGGGCGGCGAGCAGGGCGAGAATCAGGCCGCCGCCGAACCAGACGGCGCGGCGTCGACGCGGCAGGCGAAGTACCAGCGTGGCGGCGATCAGTACGCCGCCGGCGATGAGCCCGGCGTAGAGGCGCGGCAGGGGGATCAGCCAGGAGCCGAGAGTGATGGCGTTCATGGGCGACGGGGGGTTCGAGCGATCGGGCGCATGGCGTGGGTGCAGCGGTGGCGGCGATACCGTGACCAGCCTACGGGGCGGGGCCCGGCTTGTCATGTTCCGTGGATTCAGGGGGCTGCTCCCGACCTGCGACGGTTTAGCGCGCCATTTCCCGCTGCCGGCGGCGAAAGCAACTATCCTGAGAGCGACGTTTCAGAGCACAACGTGATTTCAACGTTGCACGTCGGGATGCGGTCGGCCGGCGGCCGCTGCCTGCCGTGGCGCGTTCCTTTATCAGCTCCTCGCCGGCGTGGCGGGCCTGACGGGCCGCCCGGGAGGCTGCCGTGGGCCAGCGCAACATCTTCGTGGTCGGACTCAATGACTTCAATCGCGCGCGTCTCGAGCAGCTGCGCGGCGCGCAGGACTATCGCTTTCACGGCGTCATCGAACCCGCCGAGGTCTACGACACCGAGGTCTTTCCGATCGAGGACATGCTGTCGCGCGCCGAGGCCACGCTGCGCGACTTCGACGGCCCGGTGGACGCCATCGTCGGCTATATGGACTTTCCGGTGTCGACCATGCTGCCGCTGCTCTGCGAACGCTTCGGCACGCGCACGGCGAGTCTCGAGAGCCTGCTCAAGTGCGAGCACAAGTACTGGAGCCGGCTGGTCCAGCGCGAGGTGATCGGCAACTACATTCCGCGCTTCACCGCCTTCGATCCCTTCGACGACGAGGCGCTGTCGAAGATCGGCCAGGCGGGGCTCTACTTCCCGTTCTTCGTCAAGCCGATCAAGTCGTCGGGCTCGCGGCTGGGCTTTCGCATCGACAGCCCCGAGGACTTCATCATGGCGACCGGGCGGCTGCGCGACGAGATCGGCCTGATCTCCGAGCCGTTCAACTTCGTCCTCGAGCAGGCCAGCCTGCCCGAGGCGGTGCGTGCCGTGGACGGCGGCCACTGCATGGCCGAAGAGATCATCGGCGGCTGGCAGTGCACGGTGGAAGGCTATGTCTTCGAGGGCGAGGTGGTGCCCTACGGCATCGTCGACTCGATCCGCTATCCGCAGGTGCTGAGCTTCTTCTGCTACCGCTATCCGTCGCGACTGCCGGCGCGCATCCAGAGCCGGATGGAGGAACTCACCCGCACGATCATGGCCCACATTGGCTACGACAACGCGGCCTTCAACATCGAGTTCTTCTGGGACGAGGTCCAGAACCGCATCTGGCTGCTGGAGATCAATACCCGCATCTCGCAGTCGCACTGCGACCTGTTCGAGAAGGTCGACGGTGTCAGCCATCAGCAGGTCACCGTCGACCTGGCGCTGGGCCAGCGTCCCGACATGCCTCATCGCGAGGGCGAGTACGCGGTGGCCGGCAAGTTCTTCTACCGGGTGTTCTTCGTCGACGCCACGATCGTGAGCGTTCCCGATCCCGAGGCGATCGCGGCGCTGGAGCGGCGCTTCCCCGGCACCCACATCGAGCTTCAGGTCACCCCGGGCATGCGGTTGTCGGCGCTGCCCGAGCAGGACAGCTACAGCTATGCGCTGGCGCTGGTCTGGATGGGCGCGGACAGCGACGAGGCGCTGGAGGCCAACTACGCCCGGCTGGCCGAGGAACTGGTCTTCGCGTTCGAGGACATCATCGGCTGATGCCGAGGCGACAATCACACGGGGAAGGGGGAGCGTATGCGCATCGTCGAGACCTATTCGCGCCGGGTTCACGAGGAGGAGACCTGGATCACCCTGAGCGACGGGTGTCGGCTGGCGGTGCGCCTGTGGCGGCCGGTCGATGCCGAGCGTCACCCGGTGCCGGCGATCCTCGAGTATCTGCCCTATCGCAAGCGTGACCTGACCGCGAGCCGTGACGCCCAGACCCATCCCTACTGGGCCGGGCACGGCTACGCCGGGGTGCGGGTGGATATCCGCGGCAGCGGCGAGTCGGACGGCGTGCTCACCGACGAATACCTGCAGCAGGAACTCGACGACGGCCTCGAGGTGCTGCGCTGGATCGCCGCGCAGCCCTGGTGCACCGGCGATGTCGGCATGGTGGGCATCTCCTGGGGCGGCTTCAACGGCCTGCAGATCGCCGCGCTGCAGCCACCCGAGCTCAAGGCGGTGATCACCCTGTGCTCGACCGACGACCGCTATGCCGACGACGTCCACCACATGGGCGGCTGCCTGCTGGGCGACAACCTCTCCTGGGCCTCGACGATGTTCGACGCCAACGCCTGCCCACCGGATCCGGCGCTGGTCGGCGAGCGCTGGCGCGAGATGTGGATGGAACGTCTCGAGGGCAGCGGGTTGTGGCTGGCCACCTGGCTGGCCCACCAGCGCCGCGACGACTACTGGAAGCACGGCTCGGTGTGCGAGGACTTCTCGCGCATTCGCTGCCCGGTCTATGCCATCAGCGGCTGGGCCGACGGCTACTGCAATGCGGTTTTCCGGCTGCTGGACGGCCTCTCGGTGCCGCGCAAGGGGCTGGTCGGCCCCTGGGCGCACAAGTATCCGCACCTGGGGGTTCCCGGGCCGGCGATCGGCTTTCTCCAGGAGGCGCTGCGCTGGTGGGACCACTGGCTGAAGGGCAAGGATACCGGGATCATGGACGAACCCATGCTGCGCGTGTGGATGCAGGAATCGGTGCCGCCCTCGGCGCGCTACGACGTGCGCCCGGGACGCTGGGTCGCCGAACCTGACTGGCCGTCGCCGCGGATCGTGCCGACGCCATTCCGGCTGACCAGCGGCCACGACCTGGAGCCCGAGGTGGCGCGGATCGCTGCCGACAGCGATCTGGACGACATGCCGCTGACGATCCGCTCGCCGCTGTTCGTGGGCCTGTATGCCGGCAAGTGGTGCTCCTACAATGCGCCGCCCGACCTGCCCCACGACCAGCGCGACGAGGACGGCGGTGCGCTGATCTTCCAGACCGCGCCGCTCGAGCAGCCGCTGGAGATCTGCGGCCAGCCGGTGGTGGAGCTGGATCTGGAGGCCGATCAGCCGGTGGCGATGGTCGCGCTGCGCCTGATCGACGTCGGCGAGGACGACAAGGCGACGCGGGTCTCCTACGGCCTGCTCAATCTGACCCATCGCGACAGCGACGCGTTTCCCGAGCCGCTGGAGCCGGGTCGGCGATACCAGGTGCGTGTCCTGCTCAAGCACATCGCCCAGCAGTTCCCCGCGGGGCATGCGATCCGCCTGTCGCTGTCGAGCAGCTACTGGCCGCTGGCCTGGCCGGCGCCGATCCCGGCCAAGCTGACCCTGCATCCGGCCGAGTGCCGGCTGGTCCTGCCGTGTCGCGAGCCGCAACCCGCCGAGGAGGCGGCGCTGCCCGCCTTCGCCGATCCCGAGGGGGCGCCGCCGCTGGCGCGCACGCTGATCCAGCCCAGCCAGGAGGCCTGGCGGGTGATCCGCGACCTGGGCAACGACCGCACCACCCTGGAAGTGATCAACGACGAAGGCACCTACCGCCTCGACGACATCGACCTCGAGCTCGCGGTGCGGGTCACCGAGCGCTACAGCTACGCCTACGGCAACTACGACAGCCTGAGCGGCTGGACCGAATGGCGGCGCAGCTTCGCCCGCGGCGACTGGCAGGTGCACACCGTGGCCCGCACGCTGATGACCTCGGACGCCGAGCATTTCCGCCTGCGTGCCACCCTGGACGCCTACGAGGGCGAGAGCCGGGTGTTCGCCAAGACCTGGGACGAGACGATTCCCCGCGATCTGGTGTGACGTCGTCGCTGCGCCGGGCCGCCATCGGGATGCTGTCGCCGGTGGCGGCCCCACGGGCAGGGCGAGGTCAGTGCAGTCGGGGCTCGCTCAGGGCGCGATTGGCCTGAAGAGCTTGGGTATAGGTGGGGTAGCGGTCGACCTCGCGGATCTTGCCGCCGGTGGTTTCCAGCAGCAGCCAGTAGTCGGGCTGCTTGAGCTGCCTGCCCGGGCCGAGGTTGGCCGGCGTGATCTTGAAGCTGCGAATCGCCATGACACCCTCCTTATGTTACACAAGGATACAAAACAAGCATGGAAGAGCGACATGCATCGTGAAACGCGATTTTCGCCGTGAATAAGACCGTCAGGCGGGCGCGTGAAGCGGCCTCGGAAAGAGCAGGAAACTCGTCCTGCGGGAGCAGGAAGATGCGACGCACAGGCGGGTTCCCGTCTGTGCGTCGCCAGCGGCGTGACGCCGGGCTACAATGAGCCGCCTGCGGGCTGTGGCCCGGAGCCTGATTTCCGTTGGCTTGAGGCGGTCCTGCCGCCCGGAGTGTCCATGGCAAAGCGAGTCGACACCCTGCGCGCCCTGGCGATTGCCAGTCAGGCCGTGGGTTTCATCCTCATCATCACCCTGGAAACCATGCTCGGCGATGCGGCGCGCCCCTGGCAGGGCGTGACCCTGGCGGTGATGCTGACGGCGGCACTGAGCATCGCCCTGGTGCGTCTCTACCGCCGCAATCGGGCGCGCAAGGCGGCCGCCGAGCGGGCCCGGCGGGCTTCCGAGACCTGGATGTCTGACTGACGTCTTCCCTTGTGCGGCAATTAACAAAAGGATGCGCAAGTAAACAGTATAAAACGTTGATGAAATTGTTGTTTCTCACGCTGACGTCTATAAGAGATGCCATATAAGAAAAGTGAGGAACACCATGCTGGCGCGCAAGGTGCGGCAGCGAGCCGTTGTGGCCTGCTGGAGCTTTACGCTGTTGCTTATTCCCGGCGCCATGGCAGTGGTGATGCGCTTCAATCCTGCTGTCTACGCCGGTCTGCCGTTATCGCGGCGGGAATTCGTGGCCGTGATGCTGGCGTTTTTCGTGATGGCATTCATCGGGATTGCCTTTCTTTGTTCTAAGTTGAATGAGGATCTCGATACGGTCATGCAGGAGAATGACGCCGAAAGTGACGACGCCTTTTCTCGGAAATCGAGAGGCAGAAAGCCGATCAAGGATATCGACCTTCTGGCCGACGATCAGGATGTCGGGTTACGTATATTGCGCATGGCCCAGGGTAGTCCGTTGCGGGGGAAGGTGCCGGAATGGGCGGTGATTCGCACCCTCAATGGCGGAATGCCGTCCACGGCAGCCGAGGCCAATAGCCTGGTGAAAAGCGGCTCCAACCAGATGGAATGGGTCAACCCGCGAGGGGAGGTCAACGTGGCCGTGTTTCAGAGTGCCGGACCGGATCTCAAGATTCAGGTGCAGCAGATCCGCCGGCCCGCCGCTCGAGCGTGACGCGCTCGCCGCGGGGTCGTCGAGAGTGGCGCATCCGCGACGGTGATGGCATAACATCCGGACAGCCTGATAACCGGAGGTGGTCGCCATGATCGAGCGCTGGTTGCGACGCAGCCGACAGATGATTCATGTCACGGTGGTGCTGGCCATCCTGGCGGCCTTCGTGCTCTACGCTCTGGCCTGCCTGAGCCTGCTGCAGACGCTGTGGTCGCTGGCCTCAGGCGGCGTCGGGGATGGCAATACCCTCAAGGAAAGCGCCGTGGGGCTGCTGAAGATGATGGACCTGCTGCTGATCGCGGCAAGTTTTCAGATCATGGCCCACGGCATGTATCGGCTGTTCCTGCGCCCCGACTTCGAAAGCCCCGGGCCTCTGCAGGTGGCCAGTTTCACCGAGCTCAAGCACTCGCTGGTCACGGTGGCCGGCATCGTGCTGGTGATCCTGTTCGTGGAGAACGCCGTCAAGCTGGGCGCAGGGCGGCCGATCCTCGAGCTGGGTATCGCCATTGCGCTGGTGATCGCCGCCTCGGGCTGGGCGTTCCGCTCCGGGAAGGGGCATTGACGTGATGTTGTGGCGTGGTGTGTGTCCTGCTGCTGATCTTGTCGGCTCCGAGGCAGGCCTCGGAGGGCTCACAGCCAAAAGAGGGCAACGCTAAGGAATGCCTCTCTATAGCTATAGCTGCAGGGCGTCACGCCAGCAGGGCATTGAGTTGCTCCACACAGGCCTGAACGACGTTTGCCGCCGCGTCGCTGTTGGATTCGGGGCATGCTGAGAGGATCGCAATGCCGGCCGCGCCAGCGTTCGCCGACCACGGCAGGGTCCGGCGGCAGGGAGTTGTAGGCAAACATGGTGGCCGCCTAGGACAGGTTGTCACCCAGCAGGCACCCCCCATGTAGTGCACATCATCGGCATAGCGATCATCGGTGGAGCAGACGCTGACCACGGCCTCGAGCGCCAGCGGCCAGCTGCCGGCCATTGAAGCCGCCCCAGGAAATGCCGGTCATGCCATTGAATCAGGGCTGCGCGGCGATCCATACGAGTACATCCTCGCCGTCGAGAAGTTCTTGTTCCAGGTATTCGTCATGCAGTATTCCCTCGGAGTTGCCGCTGCCACGCGGGCCCACGCGTACCGACGCATAGCCGTGCCCGGCGAAATAATGAGGGTGGATGGCGTCCCGCCTGGCGGTGCTGTCACGCAGCCGGTAGGGGATATATTCCAGGCTCGCCGGCACGGGAGACTCGTGGGTATCTTCCGGAAGCCAGAGGCGCGCATTGAGCCGAGTTCCATCGCGCAGGGGAACGCAGGGGAATCCAGACGAGGGCACGCCGCTCCACCCCATGCGGGAATGCCGTGACGACCTTCATGACAGCGCCTGCCGGCGACCGATATCCATCGCGCTCATTCCTGCTCGGCCCCTGTGTTGCGCTCAGCCGCCCGGTTTGGCCTGCGCTGCACCTCGTAGGGCAGCATGTCCTGGCAGCGTCGCAAGCGGTTGCGCAGCGCCGACTCGCTATTGGCGCCGAGAAACACTACCCCTAGCTCGTAGGAAAAGGAGTCCTGGTGTCGCAGGCGTGACAGCGACATGCCTTCATGCACGTTGCTCTCGAAGATAGCCCCCGGGAAACACGCCTCGACCTGCTGCGATTCGTCGCGCGTCGGCACGCGGCTTACCCGCCCTTCGTGGAACACCCGAATCATCTGTTTGGCCGCCAGCCGATAGCGTCCCTGTCCGCGCGGCATTCGCGGCGGCAGGCCCAGAGCTACATCGATCATCACCTGGAAATGCGGCGCGCCATCCACCAGCTGAAACAGCGCGGCATGGGATCGGGAAAGCCGGGAGTTGATTTCCAGCAGCCAGATCCGGTCCTGCCGCCGATCATGGAAGAACTCGATGTTGAAAGGGGCATCGTCATAACCGATGTGTTCGACAAAGCGTCTTGTACACGCGACCATCCGCTCCCGCACTGACCCTGGCAGCTTCGATGGGTAGACATAGCGCGACAGCACCGACCGGTGATGCGAGTCGCGAACCGAATCCACGACGCCATAGACATGTACCCGTCCGTTCTGCACATAGCCTTCCAGCGTGTATTGCCGGCCGATGGAGATCAGGCTTTCGGCAATGCAGTGGTGGCCGGTCACGGTCGCGACGTCTCGCGGAATTTCCGCGTGGGCAGTGCTCTGTGCGAGCGGCTTGCCATAGCGCCTAATACCGGCGCGGATAACCGGCAAGACGTTGCGTAGTGTTGCGGCGTCGTCGATGCGAAAGCCGAGGTGGGAAGAATGCGCCGTGATGGGCTTGAGCCAGAAAGGGTAATTCAGCACCACCTGCCTGACGGGGTTCTCATCGAAGGGATCAATCACTTGAAAGGTGGGAACGCAGTCGGGTACGACACGTTTCTGTTCGATTCGGCTCCAGTACTTGTGCTCGCACTGCAATATCGATTCGAGCGACGGCCCGCGCAGCCCCAGACGACGGCGCAGCAAGGGGAGCAGTACGCTAGTGGGAAAGTCCCAGTAGCTGATGATGGCATCTACCTGGTGCGGAAAGCGCGACAGCTCGTTCAGTGCTCGATCCACCAATCCATCGATGTCGTACTCATCGGTGTGCACGACCTCATCGACCGACAGCAGAGGGTGGAAAGCATAGTCATCAGCCTGCCGGAGCATTGGCATCAGCCGCTTGCCCAGAGCGTCGTAACCAATCACGAATACGTTCCAGGACATGCCTTTTCTCCCCTGTCTAGCCATCGTGTAACGGTGTGGAGCTATAAAGGATGGCATTCGAGGCCAGGGCTTCCTTGATGCTGGTCAGCACACGAATGGATGACGGCGGGCGGCAAGCAGGGAGGCGGGAGAGTCGGTGAGGCCGGGGGCGATTCACGTCACTTGTTGGCCGGCCCCTATCCCGACGTCTGTTGCTCTATCGCGTCATGACAACAGGGTATTGAGTCGCTCCACACAGTCCTTGACGGCGCTTGCCGCCGTGTCGGCATCCAGGTCGTCCAGCGCAACGACCCCCACGCTGCCCTCGAAGCCCGAACGTGATGCCGGATCGCACAGCGGACAGGCCACGCCCACGGCGCCGCGCTGGAGCTGCCCGCGGGTAATGCTGTAGCCCAGGCGGCGAGCGTCGCGTACCGCGTCGCTGTCCGATTCAGTTTCGGGGCGTGCCGAGAGGATGGCAATGCCGGCCGCACCGAGGGTCAGGGGATGTCGGCTTCCCACCCGGTAGCCGACCCGGAGCAACGCCTCTTCGGGCTCGGCCACCATCAAGGCCACGCACTCATCGCCTTGGGCGGCCGACAGGTAGGCGGTGGCGTTCGTCTCGCGGGCGAGGCGACGCAGCAAGGGCTCGGCCACGCTGCGTAGTTGCGGCTCGAATTGCGCGGCGAGGCCGAGGACCCCACCCCCCAGGCAGATGGCCCCGTCCTCCCGGCGATAGGCGAGGGCGTTCGCCTCCAGCGTCGCCACGATGCGATAGACGATCGCCCGGTTGATCCCCAGCGCCTCTGCCAACTCGGCAATGCTCAGGCCGCTTGGGTGGCGGGCGATGATCTTGAGGGCCTGGAGCCCCCGATCGAGGGTTTGCAATTGACTCATCGTGCGTGGCTCGCCGTTCAGAAACTGCAACTTAGACTTTGGGCTAGAGAGCCCAGGGTATCACCTGTCCGCCCCTTGACCCCGGTCAAGGGCTTACCTATGTTCGTTCACAGAACAAGTCTTTTCAATAAAAGTAAATAACGAGACCCGCCATGCTCACGCCTCGGACCTCGCCGCGTGCCGACGAAGGACGTTGTCCTTTTCGCGACGCCGCCTCTCATGCCTCCGATGTGGCGCCGAACGGCTGCCCGGTATCGCCGCAGGCGGCATCGTTCGATCCCTTCGAAAGCGACTATCAGCTGGATCCGGCGGAGGCGCTGCGCTGGTCCCGCGATCAGGAGCCGGTCTTCTACAGCCCCAAACTCGGCTACTGGGTGGTCAGCCGTTACGCCGATGTGAAGGCCATCTTCCGCGACAACCGAACGTTCTCGCCGTCCATTGCCCTGGAGAAGATCACGCCGACCACCCAGGCTGCGCAGGACACGCTCCAGCGCTACGGCTATGCCATGAACCGCACGCTGGTCAACGAGGACGAACCGGCCCACATGGAGCGCCGCCGCGCCCTGATGAAGTCGTTCGAGCTGGAGGAGCTGGCCCATCACGAACCCATGGTGCGGCGCCTGACGCGCGAGTATCTGGATCGGCTGGTCGACAAGGGCGAGGCGGATCTGGTCGATGAGATGCTCTGGGAGATCCCGCTGACCGTGGCGCTGCACTTTCTCGGCGTGCCCGAGGAAGACATGGACACGCTTCGCGAGTACTCCATCGCCCACACCGTGAACACCTGGGGCCGGCCCTCGCCGGACGAGCAGGTCGCCGTCGCCGAGGCGGTGGGCAAGTTCTGGCAGTATGCCGGCCAGGTGCTGGAGAAGATGCGGCAGGACCCTGCCGGCCATGGCTGGATGAAATACGCCATTCGTCGCCAGCAGGAACTGCCGGAGGTGGTCACCGACTCCTACCTGCATTCGATGATGATGGCCGGCATCGTCGCCGCCCACGAGACCACGGCACACGCCACCGCCAACATGCTGCGCCTGCTGCTGGAAAACCGCGCGGTCTGGGAGGATCTGTGTGCCAACCCGTCCCTGATTCCCAATGCCGTCGAGGAGTGCCTGCGTCTGTCGGGGTCGGTGGCCGCCTGGCGGCGTATCGCCACGACCGATACACGGATCGGCGACGTGGCGATCCCCGAGGGGGCGAAGCTGTTGATCGTCAGTGCTTCGGCCAACCATGACGGCCGGCACTTCGAGAATCCCGATGAGCTGGACATCTATCGGGACAACACCACCGATCATCTGACCTTCGGTTACGGCAGCCACCAGTGCATGGGCAAGAATCTCGCTCGCCTGGAGATGCGGATCTTTCTCGAAGAATTCACGCGCCGCCTGCCGCACATGACCCTGGTTCCCGACCAGACATTCACCTTCGTGCCCAACACCTCGTTCCGTGGCCCGGAGCATCTGTGGGTACGCTGGAACCCGACCCGGAACCCCGAACGCCGCGACGGCTCGCTACGGGAGCAGGGGCGTGATTTCCCGCTGGGCGCGCCCTCCCGGCGCGATGCCGAGCGGGAGGCCGTGGTGACTCAGGTCATCCACGAGACGCCCGACGTCATCCGCCTGGTGCTGGAAGATCCGCGCGGGCGACCACTGCCGCGCTGGACGCCCGGCTCACACATTGACCTGGCCGTGGGCGACGTCACGCGCAAGTATTCCCTGTGCGGCGACCCGGACGACGAGTATCGCCTGGAGGTCGCCATCCGCCGGGAAGCGCCGGGGCGGGGCGGCTCCCGCTACATCCATGACACGGTCAAGCCGCAGACCCGGGTACGTCTGCGGGGCCCGCGCAACCATTTCCGGCTGGACGAGACTGCCGACGACTACCTGCTGATCGCCGGTGGCATCGGCATCACCCCGATCATCGCCATGGCGGATCGACTCAAGCGGCTTGGCAAGCGTTACACCATCCACTACGGGGGGCGTTCCCGGGGCTCCATGCCCTTGCTGGCGCGACTGAAGCGGGACCATGGCGATCGGCTGTGCCTGTATCCGGCAGACGAGGGGCGGCGTCTCGATCTACCGGCCGTCGTGGGCGGACGTGGCGAGGCCCAGGTCTATGCCTGTGGCCCGGCGCGTCTGCTCGATGCGCTGGCGGAGCTCACCCGGGACGCTTCGGACGCCATCCATGTCGAGCACTTCAGCGCGAGTCACGCGATCCTCGATCCCCGCCAGGAGCAGGCCTTCGAGGTGGAACTCAGCGACTCCGAACTGACCGTGCCCGTAGCCGCCGACCAGACCGTGCTGCAGGCGCTGCGCGCGGTCGGTGTCGACGTGCCCAGCGACTGTGAAGAGGGGCTGTGCGGCACCTGCGAGGTAGCCGTCATGGCGGGCGACGTGGATCACCGTGACAAGGTTCTGAGCGCCGACGAGCGAACCGCCAACCGGCGCATGATGACCTGCTGCTCCCGTGCGAAGCGCGGCAAGCTCGTGCTGGGACTCTAGCCGGTCGATAACGTCTTTCTCCCGGCCCCTGACGGCCAAACAACAATACCAACCCCATCTCCGCGCCTGCGGAGCAATCAGGAGCACCCTGTGAACAACAAGACGCTTACCTTCGCCTCGCTTGCCATCGGTGCGACGCTGCTGATGTCGCAAGCCGCCTCCGCCCAGACCACGCTCAAGGTCAGCCATTACCTGCCCCCCGTGCATGGCATCCATACCGATTTCATCGTGCCCTGGACCGAGCAGGTCACAAAGTGCACCAACGGTGAGGTCCAGTTCGATATCTATCCGGGCGGAACGCAGCTGGGCAATGTCGCCAAGCAGCAGGAGCAGGTGCTGGCCGGCGTCGTGGATATCGCACTCGGCCTCCAGGGGATCCCCCGCGGGCGCTTCCCGCGCACCTCGTTGATCGAATTGCCGTTCATGACGCGCGATGCCGGGGCCGCCAGCGAGACGCTGTGGGCGATGTATCCCGAGTATCTGGCCCCCGAATATCGCGGCCTCAAGGTGCTCGCCTTGTTCGCCCATAACGGTGGGCTCATTCATACGGCGGACAAGAAGGTGGAAACCATGGAGGACATGCAGGGGCTGCGCCTGCGCACTCCCAGTCCCGCCGTCTCGCAGATGCTGACGGCGCTGGGCGCCACCCCGCAGGGCCTGCCGCCGGGCGAGGTCTACGAGAACATTCAGAAGCACGTGATCGACGGGACCGTGTTCCCCTGGGACCCGGTGAAGTCGTTCGGCTTGAACGAGGTGCTCAACTATCACCTGGACGCCGGCGCCTATACGGTCCCGTTCTTCTTCGTGATGAACCAGCGCAAGTACGACTCGCTGCCCGAGAACGTCCAGGCGTGCATCGACGAAGCGTCGGGGGCCTCGCTGGAGGCCAAGTTCGGTGACTGGTGGGACAAGTGGGACGCCGCCGGCCGCGAGGAAGCCGTGGCCTCCGGCGATGTCATCACCCACCTGACGGATGCCGAGCGTGAGCGCTGGCGCGAGGCACTGAAGCCCACCACCGAGGCCTATATCCAGGAGGTCGCCGATCACGGGGTCGACAACGCGCGCGAGATCTACGAACGCATGCGCGAGCTGCTCGCCGAGAAGCAGCAAGACGACGCCTCCTGAGCCTCCTTGCGTGGGCCGGCACCCGCCAGGGTGACGGCCCGCCGTCTTTAGGGTGACCCTATTTATGCGATATGTGATAACCGCCTTGCGCTCCCTGGTGACGCTGGTCGCCGTGATCGGGGTCGCGGCGTATGCGGCGGCCGCGCTGCTGACGGTGGCCGACATCATCGGCCGCCAGCTCGGCTATCCCGTGCCCGGGGTGGTCGATCTGGTCCAGTTGTTCGTGCTGGGCGGGGCCTGGCTGGTCATTCCCTACGCCTTCATGACCGGGGCCCATGTGGGGGTGGATCTACTTGTCGAGTCGCTGCCCCGTCAGCTGACGCGCGTGATGCGGGGCGTCGCCGGGCTGGCCGCCATGGCGCTGCTGGGGATGATGCTGTACTTCTGTTACGCCACCTTCCAGCAGCAGGTCATGTTCGGTGATCGTTCGCAGCAACTGGGCATCCCGATCTTCTACTACTGGGTGCCGCTGCTGTTTGGCGTCGGCCTCTCCATCGTCGGGACCGGACTCGGCCTGCTGCCGTCCCTGCAGCCGACGGCTTCCACGGAGGTCGCCTCATGAGTGGCGCGATGCTCGGTCTGGCCGGTTTTGGCCTGACGCTGGTGTTGATTGCCTTTGGCTTCCCGGTCGCGGTGGCCATGGCGCTGGTGGGGGTCGGTGGTTTCTGGTGGCTGAACGGACTCATGGGGGCCGGGTTCATCCTCGGCTCGTCACCCTTCGAGGCGATCTTCCCGTACTCGCTGAGTGTCGTGCCGCTGTTCGTGATGATGGGCGTCTTTGCGGCGCGCGCCGGGCTGTCACGTTCGCTGTTCGACATGGTCAACAGCTTTCTGGGTCATGTGCGTGGCGGGCTCGCCGTGACCGGCGTCGGTGCCTGTGCCATCTTCGGCGCCATCTGCGGGTCGTCCCTGGCCACGGTCGCGACGATGGGGCGCGTGGCGATCCCCGAGATGGAGAAGCGCGGCTATGACGGCTCGCTGTCGTCCGCTTCCATCGCCGCGGGCGGCACGCTGGGGGTCTTGATCCCGCCCTCCATCCTGCTGGTGATCTACGGCATCCTCACCCAGACCTCGATCGGCCAGTTGTTCATCGGTGCCATCCTGCCCGGGATCATCGGGGCGGTGCTCTATGGATTGGCGATTATCGTGCGGGTACGCATGGCCCCGCATCTGGCGCCTTCCACGCCCAGGGCCGGGTGGGGCACTCGGCTGGCCACGCTGCGTCGGGTCTGGGGGGTGCTATTGCTCTTCGCGCTGGTGATCGGGGGCATCTATCTGGGCTGGTTCTCGCCCACCGAGGCCGCCGCGGTGGGGGCTGTCGGCGCCTTCGGCCTGGCGCTGCTTTCCGGTGAGCTCGATCGCCAGGCGCTGTGGGGCGCGGTGCGGGAAACCGCGGGCCTGACGGGGATGATCTTCTTCATCCTGATCGGCGCGTCGCTGTTCAACTATTTCCTGGAAACCACCGGGCTGCCCAGCGCGCTGATCGGCGGCATCGAGGCCAGCGGACTGTCGCCGGCCATGGTGCTGGTCCTGATCATGCTGTTCTACATCATCCTGGGCTGCTTCATGGACGCCATGTCGATGATCCTGCTGACCGTGCCGTTCCTGGCGCCGGTCGCGGCCTCGCTGGATTTCGACATGGTGTGGTTCGGCGTGCTCGTGGTGACGGTGGCCGAGATCGGCCTGATCACCCCGCCCATCGGCATGAACCTGTTCGTGGTCCAGGCAACCCAGCCCCATCTGACTCAGCGCATGGTCATCCGCGGGATCCTGCCGTTCATCCTGGCGGATGTGGTGCGGCTCGTGCTGCTGGCAGCGCTTCCTATGCTGACTCTGTGGTTGCCCGGGAAGATGTTCTGAGGGCAATGGCTATCGCTATCCTTCATCGCAATGCCTCGTGTCTGTAGGTAATGCGGTGATCGAAGCGAGGGTGACGGGTGTCTAGAACACCCGGGGCGACTCAGGGTTCAGAGGAGTAAGTTTAAAGCCCCTCCACCTCGATCCCATGCCGAGCAAGCCAGGCCTTGCGCTGTTCATAGTCCGGCATGGCGCGCTCCAGGCGGCGCCAGAAGGCGGGGGTGTGGTGGGGCTCGTACAGGTGGACGAGTTCGTGAACGACCACGTACTCGGCGATGTGCCGGGGCAGCAGGATGGTCTTCCAGTGGAAGTAGACCCGGTTGGCTTTACCGCAGGAGCCCCAGCGATAGCCAAGGTCCTGGACCTTCACGCCAGCGGCCTCCAACCCCATGCGTCGGGCATGCTCCCTCACCTTGGCGGCGAGCCAGTCTCCGGCGCGGGCGCTGTACCAATGGACAAAGTGTTCACGAGCATCGGGCAGGGCGTCTTCGCGTAGCTGGAAGCGCCCGGCGGCCAGCTTGAGCGGAACACCCTGGATATCAGGGGCCACTCGCTTGAGTCGGTAGCTGCGTCCCAGATACAGGAAGCCCTCGCCGTTGACGTATTCCTTGCGCGGAAGTTGGCGCCGGCGCTCGGCCTTCTGCGCCAGCTTCTGGTAGATCCACAGCCGCTTCTCGAGCACGAAATTGCGCAGGAGCTGTTCATCGGTGCCCGTGGGCGCGGCGATGACCAGTTCGCCGTCGCGGTCCACGGTGATCTCCAGCGTCTTGCGACGCGAGCTTTCGCGCACCTCGAGGGTGAGGTCGTCCACGTCCAGCTGTGTCATGCGTTCACCAGCTTATGGTGGTTGCTGCGCGCCAACTCGAAGAGCCGCTCGGCGGTGGCCTCGGCCTGGTCCATCGGCACCAGGCTGCCCATCATCAGCTGGCTGAACAGGTGCTGCTTGAGGCGCTCCTGATCCGGGATGTGAGAAGGCTTCCAGAAGTCGGGAATGGCGATCTCCGGCTGGATCGTTGCTACGACCTCTTCGGTGGCATCGAGCAGCGATTGGGCGGTGGCCGGGTCCATGCTCTCTGGTTCCAGGCCGGCGCTGGCCACCAGCTCACGCCAGAAGGGCTCGGCATGGGCGGGCATCTCGGGAATTCCCTCGCCCGGGTCTCTAGCCCCGTCACGCAGTTGCTGGATCAGCGTCCTGAGCGCTTCCACCTGCTCGGCCCACTGGCCATCGAGCTGGTCGAGCAGCTCCTCCAGGCGCTCACTCAGGCGGCTGTACTTAACCGGATCTTCATCCAGGTGCTTGCGCACGTGGGAGCGCACCGCGTGCTCCATCTCCGAGGCCTTGGCCCGGTCGCCTGCCTGGCGGCCGACGTGCTCATCGAACTCGGCATCGGTGAGCTGAACCGGCGGGATGCGCGGGTCGATGCCGAGCGAGATTACATAGTCGTCGATCAGCTTGCGCACCTTGTTGCCGGTATCGCGCCCGAGCTCCGGGGTGTCCTTGTAGCGGTTGCGCGCCAAGGCATGGATATAGGCAAGGCGCTTGGCGTCGTTGACGAACTCCAGTCCCTCGGGCCGCGGCAGCACGTCGTCCAGGCCACGATTGAACTCCTTGAGCTTGACCATGAACTCGGCGCGCACCCGCTCATCACCGAGCGCTTGCACCGCCTCCTCGGCATCGTCCAGGTCGTCCACGCCCTGAGCACGCAGCACGTCGATGACCCGCAGGTGGCGATCGCGCAGCAGCGGTATCTCGTCCTTGAGGCTCTGCAACGCGCCCTCGATATCCTCCTCACTGTAGGCGGCCAGGGCCTCCTTGAGGTGGTTGGCCACGCCGAAGTAGTCCACCACGATGCCGTGGGTCTTCCCGTGGCCGGTGCGGTTGACCCGGGCGATGGCCTGCAGCAGCTCCGCCTCGCGCAGCGAACGGTCCAGGTACATCACCCCCTCGATGGGAGCGTCGAAGCCGGTCAGCAGCATGCTCTTGACGATCAGGAAGGCCAGCGGATCGTGCTTGGCGGGATCCTTGGGCGCCTCGCCGGAGAGCGGCCGCAGCGGCTTCTTGAAGCGCCTGATGTGATTCTCGACGGCGGCGCGGTCGCTCCACCTGGCCCAGGCGGAATCGTCGTTGTTGCCGCCGCTGAACACCACCGCGAACTCCAGCTCGCACAGCACCTTGCGATAGCGCCAGGCCTGGATCGCCGCCTTGACCCGGGGTGGGCGCAGGAGCAGCTGGCCATCGTCCAGCGCCTTGTCCTCGGGGGAGAGTGCCATGGCCTCCTCCAGCAGTTCGGCCTTGGCCTGCTCGAGGGCCTCGAAGTAGCGCAGCGCCGCACGGCGGCTGTAGGCCACCAACTGGGCCTTGTAGCCGTTGGGGAGGATATGGGTGACGTAGTGGCGCAGGATGTCCTGGGCCTTCTCCTGGATCAGCTGTGGCGCCTCGAAGATCTGCCCCTTGGTGGCGTACTTCTTCTTGATCGCCTCCAGCTCTTCCTTGCTGTGATCGCGGAACAGGTCCTCGAACAGGCCGTCGAGGCTGGCGCCGTCCTTGATCGCCCCCTTGGCGGTGCGCCCCTCGTAGAGAATCGGCACCGTGGCGCCATCCTGCTCCGCCTCCTTGATGGTGTAGCGGTCGATGTACTCGCCGAAGATGTCGTGGGTGCGCTTCTTGTCGCCCATGATGATGGGCGTGCCGGTGAATCCGATACGGGCGGCGTTGGGCAGGGCGCGCATCATGTTGGCATGCAGGTCGCCGGCCTGGGTGCGGTGGGCCTCGTCCACCAGGATCAGGATGTCCTCGCTGGTGTTGAGCACCTCGAAGGGCTCGCTGAGGGTCGGCTTCTTCGGTGCGTTATCGCCCGTGGAAACATCCGGTTCGGCGGCATCGCGACGGCCGGTGTCCAAGCTCGGTGACGTACTGGCGTAGTCGTCGCGGGCCTCTTCTTCGGTATCCGGGTCGCGGTACTTCTGGATGGTGCCGAACACCAGGCCGGGGCCATCGCGGGCCAGCAGCTTCTTGAGCTGAGTGGTGTTACCGGCTTTCTCGACTCTCTCTCCGGTAAGCTCAGCGGTGGCGGACAGCTGGGCCTGCAGGTCCTTGCGGTCGGTGATCACCACCACCTTGAAGCGGCGCAGCGCCGGGTCGGTGCGCAGCTTGCGCACCAGGAACACCATGGAGAGACTCTTGCCGCTGCCCTGAGTGTGCCAGACGATGCCGCCGCGTCGGTCGGCCTCGCCGTCCTCGCGGCGCGTCTTGCCGCTCTTTAGACGTTCGACGGCTCGGGTCACACCACGGAACTGCTGATAGCGGCACACCAGCTTGATCTCCTGGCCGCCGATAGTCATGAACAGGGTGTAGTGGCGCACGATGTCGAGCAGGTTGGCCCGGGTGAGCATGCCGGCGATCAGCCGCTGCTGGGCGGAGAGATCGGCCACGCCGAGGTCGATGGCCACCTCCGCCTCGCGCTGGGGCGCCACCGTCTTCCAGCTCAGGTAGTGGGCGAAGCGGGTGCCGATGGTGCCCACTCGCGCCTCATCGAAGTTGCTGGCGACCAGGAACTGGCTGGTGGCGAATAACGCTGGCGCGCCCTCGTGCTCCTCGACCTCGTTCTCCAGGAAGCGCTGGTCGTGGTAACGGCGCAGTTGGTCCACCGCTTCGCTGAGGCCCTCCGGCACGGTGCGGCTCTTGCACTCCACCACCACCAGTGGAATGCCGTTGACGAACAGCACGAGGTCCGGGATCACGTGCCCCTTGGCCGAGTCGTGGCCTGGCGGGCACTTCACCTTGAACTGGTTGACTACCGTGAAGATGTTGTTCGAGGGGACATCCCAATCGATGTAGCGCAGCGTCTGGCCGCGGCCGCCGTCCCAACCCTCGAGCCCCTCGACGGGCAGGCCATTCAACAGTAGTTCGGTGGCCTGCTTGTTGGCCTCAAGGGTCTTGCTGGCCGGAAGCCGGGTGATGGCCGCCACCGCCTGGTCCAGGCGCGTCTCATCGAGCCAAGGCTTGCCATCACGGAGATTGAGCCGGCGCAGTCGTTCGCGTAATAGCGGCTCCATCACTACCTGGGAAAAGCGGTCGCGGTGGGTAATGGTGGGGTCGTCTAATGATCCGGCCAGAAACTCCCAGCCCTGATCCACCAGTTGATCGATAAAGGGCTTCTCGACGTCCGTGTACTCGGGACCTGCCATGCCCTGGCTCCAATATGCGATGAAAGACTCTCGATGCTAATGGACACCTAATGCTTTGGGAAATTTGGCACGCTACTACCACTGCCTGCGCTGCCGAGAATAGGTGTAGCTGGTCACATTTTCGATATCGGCAAACAAGGTGGCGATGCCCTGATTCAGCGGATTCCCGGCCTCCAGTCTGTGCTCGACCCAGGCCAGCCACTCGCCCAGCGATGTCTCGCCGATCATGGTATCCAATTCAAGATCAAGCTGCTTCAGAGCCAGAAAAAAATGACGGGCGCGCTCATGGCGCTGCCAGGTATCCGCCAGCTCCAGAAACCGCTGCCATTGATTGTCGTCGCGTTGACGCGCCTGCTCAGCAAGATAGCGTTCATGTTCGGCAATTCTGGCAAGCCGCGCCTTCTCCAGCCGCTGCTGTGTTTCAAGCACCAGCAGCGGTGCGGCCTTCGTCAACGTCTCGAAAATCTCCGGGAGACACGCTTCCAGCGCCACTTCATCCGTTTCCAGCCACTCATGCCTGAAGCCTGTGGGTAGATAGCGCTTGATTTCGAAGACCAGCCGCCCAGTCGGTTGAAGCTCCGGCTTCCAGTCTTTACCGGCATTCCAGCTCCAGCGTTTTTCTTCTGCCGTCAAGGGGCGCCGAATCTGCCGGTTCTTCTCGCGAAGCTGGATGGGGATCTTCTCCCCCTGAAGCTCGATAGCCAACTTCTTGCGCTCTTCCTCCATTGCCTTGCCGCCTGCCTTCTCGATGGCCTTGAAAAGGGTGTCGAGAATCCGCTGTCGGCGTCGATCTATCGGGGTAAAGGGAGGTGAAGACCAGTTGAGCAGTGGATCCCGACGACCATCTTCCTTTCTTCTTTTATGGTCTTCCAGCCAGCCGGCGATGATGCGATGAGGCTTTCTCAGTTGTGCCGGAACACTCAAGCTGGGACCTGACTTGGCGGGTGCCTTCTTCTTCGACTCAGGCGTCGATGTCGGAGCAGGCCTGGCCTTTCTACCAGCCGCCTTTGGTGTATCAGTTCGGGGCGATATCTTGCTGCGAGAGGGGGGAGGCGCAATGACCACGGTACTGGTATCGCCGGGCGCTTCGGGAAGCGGTGGCCGAATCACGGCCTTTCCAGCCGCCACTTGCGACCAGTGGCCTGCGGGAGGCGTGGGTATTTCGGCCTGGTCGCATAGATCCTTCAGCCGTTGGCTCGCTACACCATACTCGCGAGCCAGATGGCTCATGGGCGATGACCACACCTTTTCATATAGCCGTTCGCGATCGATACGTGTAACCGGTGCATCTTCCGCCACGATCCCCTCCCTCCCGTTCGAAGACCGCTGTCATATCGTCCTATGACTCGGCGATCAAAGGTATGTGAACACCTCCTCCATCCGTCAGTCGCTCGAGCGCCAGCGCGATCAGGCGGTCCGAAAACAGCCGCAACTTGCGTTGGCCGGCAATGTCATCGGGCCAATGTCGCAAGCCCTCCTTGATGGATTCGACGGTTGGCTCGACATGCTCCTGGCTGATGAGCCAGTCCAGCGTCGCCAACACTTCCATTCCCAGCGGCGACTGGAAGCCGTCGATCAGTGCATCGACTTCTTCGAGTACTTCGGCGTAGGGGTGTGCTTCGGCGCTGCGCAGGTAGGCGCTGACACGCTCTCGGCGGGACTCGTCGAACCAGACCACCTCATCAGGGGTGGCATCGTTGATGCGTTTCTCGCTGTGGAGGTAGCTGCCATCCAGGCCGTTGAGCAAGTGCCGTAGCCGATCGGAGTAGGGACCATAGCGGTGCGGCTGGAACTCGAGCCTGAGAGGGTTTTCCAGGCCGTGAGCGATGATTCGCCGTTCCATCAGCCAGGCGAGTTTCTGGACTTCCAGCAGTGAGCACTCGAGGCCCAGCACCCAATAGCGGCGCACCAGCTCGGCGATCAGTGCCCGCGCCGGAGTCAGCTTCTCGACGCCCGAGCGCTTGGCGACATTCTGGTATTCGCGGGTCGGCCCGAAGACAAGCACTCGCACATCACCAAGGTCGCCGAGAGCAGCCTCGATACGCGGGCGTACCTGGTCCCATTCCAACCCCCCGTTGCCGCAACCCAGCGGGGGCAGGGCGATGGAGCGAATGTCCTGTTCTCGGATCACTCGCTTGAGGTCCTCCAGACCGGACTCGATCCACTCCATTCGCGTCCTGGCGCGCCAGTGCTGCTTGGTCGGGAAGTTGATGATCCAGCGCGGCCCCATCAGGGCGTCCCGCTGGGTGACGAACATGCGCCCCGTTACCACCTGCTGGTGCTTACAGGCATCCTCATAGGCGGCGAAGTTCTCGGGGAACGCCTCCTTGAACATCAGGGCGATGCCCTTGCCCATCACACCGACGGTGTTGACGGTGTTGACCAGTGCCTCGACGTCGGCCTCGAGGAGGTTGCCACGGGTGTACTCAATCATCGGAAGAACCAGTTGGGGCGTGTCACCACCTTCAGCGGAAGCTGGTGTGCTGCTACCTGTGTTTCTACAGCGACTCGCACCTCGTCAGTATACGTGCCAACGCCAAGTAGTGCAGAGGCCGGCAGATGATGATGTACCAACGCCTCGGCCTGGTATCGCTCAGTCTTCTCCGGGTCTTCTGGATCTCGACGGAAGTCCTGCGCCTGCAACAGCTGCCAGGGGACGAACTCCGCGAGATCCTCCAGCCGGTTGCTGAAGCGGGCCAGGGGTAGATAGGCGTGGCGGTCGGTGAAGACGAAGGGCAGTCCCATTTCCTGCATACGCGGCAGTGAGCAGACCAGCACGAGGATGTCCTGCTTGCTTTGGATAGGCACGCCACGCCCTGTCACGATGTTGAGCAGCATCGGAGACGCGGGTGTGAAGTAGAAAGGAATGTAATCGCTGAGCGTGCCGCCAGGTGGCATGGGGACCTCTCGAGTCGCTCGCCGTCCTATCAGATCGCGATTGCCGATCGTGACGAATCCGGGGTCCTGCTCCGCGGCCGAACGGCAGTAGAGCCCGTTCGCCAGTAGCCATGGCAGATTATCGCGATGCGTAATGCGAAAGATCAGTGCCTTGCGGGCATTCAGGCTACGTGAGAGGTCGGTGGCCATGGGTCAGTCTTCCCCCTCCTCATCGGCGCCTGCCAGCGGCTTCTTGCCCATGGCCTTCTCGATGATCTCGAGCAGGCGGCGCTTGCGCTGCTGGTAGAAGGCGTCGAAGTCGTCGGCGCGCAGCGTCGCGGCGGGGAGGCGGTGGCCCTCGAGGAGGGCGTTCATCGCCTCGTCATCGAGCTGGACCTGTTCGTGGCCCTGCAGGGCGGTCAGGTACTGGGAGGGCGCGTCACCGCCGATCATACGGTTGGCCTTATAGGAAATCGGGGTCTTGTTGATGATCGCATCGTAGACCCGCGGCGGTATGCCCTGCGCCTCGCACCAGGTCCGCGGAAAGATATGGTGGATGTCCAGTTCGACCCCCTGCGTATCCAGCTGCTGGATGTCGCCTTTCCAGAAGAAGTCCTTGGCTCCCTCGCGAAGGATCAGCACATTGATGCCCTTGTAGGCGGCACTCAGGCGGCTGCGTAGGGACTCCAGCCGGGTCGGGTCGAAGGAGGCGTCCGTCACGGTGCGTGGCACCTGGCTGTCGTCCTCGAACCAGTTCATCAGCTCTTCCAGGTCCAGGGCGATGCGGGTCTCCACCGCACCGCCGTAGAGCTCGCCCAACACCCCGCTCCAGAACCAGCGCGAGAGCTTGGCGTGGATGCGCGGCTCGCGCCAGCGGTTGCCCAGCAGAGTCATGACTGCGGCCAGGGGGACCAGTTGAGTGCCGTAGGGCAGCTCGCGGCGGCTGTAGAAGCATTCGCCGAGCAGGAAGCGGGCCGCCTCGACGAAGCCTTTTTCGACCTCATCGACCCAGTGCTTGTACGCCGACAACGGCAGGTCCAGCACCGAGGCGCGCTTGGCGCTGACCGGGCGCACCTGCTTGCCCGTCTTGCCGGCCTTGAGGTCCTCCAGCTTGCGCTCGCGGGTGTGCAGCAGGGTGATGGCCTGGAGCAGGTCGGTGCTCTGCACATCCCTGAGCAGCTCATGCGCCTCGAAGCGTGCCTTGCGGGACGCCACCTGGCGGATGTCGGAACCGAACCAGTCGTCGCGCAGGTTGTAGCCCTCGGCGGCGTAGCTGGCGGTGATTAGCTCGAACACCGAGAGCTGCACGCCGCCGGTGTTCACCTTCTCGAACACCAGGCAGACGGCCTCCTTGGAGGTCTCCTTCTTTAGCTCGATTACTGGAAGCTGGTAGGAGCGAAACGCGTTGATGACCTCCTTGCGGAACTTCATGTAGGTGCTGAAGTTCTCCGGGGCGTACTCCTGCAGGGCCTCCTCGAAGTCATCGGAGTTGATGATCTGATCACAGGGGAAGAACAGTTGCTCGCATTCGAGTCTGCGACTGGAGAGGTCCAGCTTCACATCTCGACCAAAGTTAGTAAGAACCTGACGATTTTCATCTACGGCCTCGATAGCGTCATCGAGCTGGTCTTCTCCTGCCAGTGCCTTCTGAATATCGAAATAGTAGTGACGCTTGATGGGCTTGCCCTTGGCGGTGCGCGTATCCACCGGGATGGGCAGGCCCACCGCCTGGGTCAGACTGGTGAGGCGCTGCTGGCCGTCGAGGATCAGCTGGTTGGGGTCCTTGGTCACGCCATCGGCGTCGATGCCTTCGACCGGCCGTGTCTCGAAACGCACCTCGCCGCCGGTCTCCATCAGCATCACCGCGCCTACCGGGAAGGAGCGGGCGATGCTGACCAGCAGGCTCTTCACGTGGTCGTCGTCCCACACCCAGCCACGCTGGAAGTCGGGGAGCTGAATCTTGCCGGTGGTGATGTCCTTGAGCAGCTCAGGCAGCGAGCGCTTGGTGCTGTCGAAGGTGGTCATGGCGGTTCCCTTTGCGATGTGATCCTGATGTTGTGATGCTGTTGTAAGCGTCCCGGTCTATGCCGGGGTGGTGGCTTGGGCCTCGGCGAGAAGCTGGGTGACGCGGACGCGGCCGGTAAGGAGGTCGTCCATGAGACCGGCTTTATCCTCCTTCAGTTTTTTTATTAAAGCTCGCTCAGAACTTATGCGTCCTTCCATGTTTTTCATGATTTTTGAAATTTTATGTTGTTCAATTTTTCTCGGTAGTGCCACCCCATAAGAGGAGAAAAACTTATAGTCCAAGCTCTCTACGGTGGTCCCTGCCTTGACTGACTTCATCAGGATTCGATCTGCATTGCCCTGAAGCAAGTATTTTACAAACTCCCCAGCAACACCCTCAGAAGGGATTAAGGTTTTTATATCTTGGTTTATGGTAAAGTTCTTGCCGACCCTGACGACCGGCAGCCGCTTCCTCAAAATTCCGCTTCTGAAAACCACTAGCACTGATCCGGCGGGGAAAATAAAAAGGTTTGAAGAGTGGGCTGCCAGTTCAGATATTTTATCTTCTGTCTCGTCAATCTCATCACCAACTAGATCTTTGGGGGAAACCCAAAGGATTCCTGACTCTGGCCAAAAACCGGGGTTAGACTTTGATGGAGTGCTACCACCCTTCCATGAGCCAAGGCCACCAACTGTGCATAGTTCCCACTCCCTCGGAATCAACCCCAGCGGCGACTTCTTGTAGAGCTCCGGCGCCTGCTCGGGGCTGGGACGGAGCCGGCCGTTCTCGTCGATGCCGCGGGTCAGCAGGTCGTGGAGCAGGCCCTCCTTGACCTTCTCCAGCTTGGCGATCAGCGCCTCCGTCTTCTGGATCTGGGTGTCGAGGGTGTCGAGGACTTTCGCTATTACCGCCTGCTCTTTCTTACGCGGGACAAAAACAGAAATTTCATAAACATCGTTTCTGTTTAGGCCCGGGACACCCGTTGAGGTGTCTAGGACTTGAAGTGGAAGCCAATCCAGTACTCGATAAGCCCATGAAATATCGCAGCCTTGAGATTCAACATAATAGGTGGTGTCAATTGGCCAGAAGCTGGTATCAGACCAAGCAACTTTGCCAACACTTCCCTTCCTGCCGATAACAATGCCGGGGCCAGTGACCAAGGGGCATTCGTGGTGGCCTACAACACCGTTCGAACCAAAGACTGGGTAGCCATATCCAGATCTTTTGTCGGAAGATAATGCTTGCCCATATTCGAGCCTGACCAGCTTCCCGAGTGGCTCAAACATACCCCAGCTCCCCCAGATACTGCTGCAGCTCGCGGGCGGCGTCGTCACGCTCGGCCTCGATGTCTGCCAAGGTGACCCGATACTTGTCCCACCAGGTCTCGAAGGCGGCAATCACCTGCTGGCGCTGCTGGCGAATATAGCGCTCGAGGATGCCCTTGAGGTCGTTATGCAGGATGGTGCCGACCAGCTCGGCAGCTGCTTGCTCTTCCAAGGCTTCCACGGCCTGGTTCAGGCGCGTCTCAAAGTTCACCAACATGGCCCTGTGGTCCTTGCGCACCTGGGTACGCACCTTCTTCCAGGCCTTGATATCGGCCTCGGTGGGGGTGTCGTCGTCCTCCTCGCCGTCGCTAGCTTCCGAATCGTCGCCGTCGTCGCCCTCGGGCTTGGCCTCGGCGGCCTTGATGCGGGCGTCCAGCTCGGCCTTGCGGGCGGCCAGCTCCTCCAGCTCGGCTACGTAGTCCTCCAGCAGGAAGTGCACCAGGCGGTGATCCAGCGGGTTGGCTTTGCTTTGCTCGTCTTCCAGCAGGCTCACGATGCTGGTGCGCCAGGCATCCACCACGCCCAGGCAGCCGCGGGCCTGCAGGGTGCGGAACTCGTTCTTGTTGTCGAACCAGAAGCCCGCGATGATGCCGCGCACCGCGAAGCGGTCGAGCATGGCGGTGGGCTCCAGGGCCGCGGTGAAGCTGCCCAGCAGCTCGTCGCGCAGCCGGGTGAGGCGGCCGCCATTGCCGGAGAGGGTGGTAATGCTCTCGCCGTGTTTGGCCCACCAGGCCTCGAAGGCGGCCATCACGCTGGCCTCCTTGTCGGCCAGGCCGGCGTCGCCCTCGATGGCGGGCTTGAGGTCGCGCTTCTCGGCAAGGCGCTCGGCGAAGTCCACGTAGTCGAGGTCGCCCGCCCGAGGCATGAACAGCGCCATGGGGTCGAGGCCCTGAGCATCGAACAGCGGGCGCCTGGTGTCGATCTCGGCCACCGGCACGCCACCCTTGAGGTGGGCGCGCACGTCCTGGGGCTCCGGCGGCGGGGTGTTATCGGCGTAGCGGCGAATGTTGAGGTTGTAGTCGTTGTCGCGCAGCTCCTCGAGCGGCACCACCCGGGCGAAGCCGGGCACCTCCGAGAAGGCCTCATAGGTACTGGCGATCTTCTCGATGTGCTCGGGCAGCAGGTGGTTCTGGGCGCGGCCTTCATAGAACTCGCGGTCGGCGTTGATAAACAGCACCCGGCCCTTTCGCTCGTCGGGCTTGGCGCCCTTGGCGCGCAGCACCAGGATGCTCGCCGGGATGCCGGTGCCGTAGAAGAGGTTGGGGGCCAGGCCGATCACCGCCTCGATTAGGTCGTCCTCGAGCAGGCCGGCGCGGATGCGCTTCTCGTCGCCGCCGCGGAACAGCACGCCGTGGGGCATGACGGTGGCCAGGCGACCGTCTGCCTTGAGGCAGGCGATCATGTGCTGCAGGAACATCAGGTCGGCCTTCTTGGCGCCCTCGGGCACGCTGCCGTAGTGAAAGCGCTCGGGGAAGTTCTGGCTCGGCGTATAGCCGATGGAGAAGGGGGGATTGGTGAGGATGCGGTCGAAGCGCACCAGCTCGCCGCCCTCTACGTGCTGCGGGTCGGTGAGGGTGTCGTCGTTGCGCAGGTCGGCACTGCTCACCCCGTGCAGCAGCATGTTCATCTTGGCGATGGCCCACACCGAGCCGGAGGCCTCCTGGCCGAAGAGGTTGAGCCGGCGAGGATCGCCGCCCTGTTCCTCGAGGTACTCCTTGGCGTGGATCAGCATACCGCCCGAGCCCATGCAGGGGTCATAGACGCTGTGGCCCTCCTGGGGGTCCATCAGCCGCACCATCATGCGAACCACCGGGCGCGGGGTGTAGAACTCGCCGCCCTTCTTGCCGGCGGAGTCGGCGAAGTCGCGGATCAGGTACTCGTAGGCGGCGCCGAGCAGGTCGGGGAACTCGAAGTCCTCGTTGCGCAGGCGGTACTCGCTGAAGTGGACGATCAGGTCGCGGAGCTTCTTGTCCGGCAGGGTGGTGGAGCCCACCTTGCGGGTGAAGTCGATGTGCTCGAGCACCCCGGCGAGGCTGGGGTTGTGCTCCTCCAGGCCGGCCAGCGCCTTGTTTAGCGCATTGCCGACGCCCTGGTGGGCTTCCTTCAGCAGGTAGGGCCAGCGCGCCTGTTCGGGCACGTAGAAGGTGGCCTTGTACCAGCTCGGCATCTCGATGACCTGGGCGATGTCCACTTCGCTCTTGCCGGCCTGCTTGAGCTGCTCGTGGACCTCCTCCTGGCGCTGCTCGAAGACGTCCGAGCAGCGCTTCAGGAACAGCATGCCGAAGATGTATTCCTTGAACTCCGAGGCGTCCATGCGGCCGCGCAGAATATCGGCGGCCTTGAACAGGTGCCGTTCGAGCTGGTTGAGCGTGAGGATCATGTACTGCGGTTCCCTGGATGCGGTGAGCCGGCTGTAGTAGACAGCCATAAAAATTGGCATCTATCACATCAAACTTGGGGGAGGAAGGCTACGGCTGATTGGGATGAGCCTTGCTGTAGCTGAGGAAGGGGGCGTGCTGGCGGACAATATGGACGAACCGGTTGGGGCGGACAGCGGTTTCGGGGAGGGCTGAAGGCTGACTTGGCGCGATGTCGCCGGCTGCTGCCTATTTGCTACCTGAATGCTCGGCAACGAAAAACGGCCACTGCTCCGAGGAGCTAAGTGGCCGTTTTTACTGGATTCTTTGGTCGGAGTAGCAGGATTCGAACCTACGACCTCTGCCTCCCGAAGGCAGCGCTCTACCAAGCTGAGCTATACTCCGTGTCGCTGGGCGTGTGCCTCAACGGGGCTGCATTATACGCATCGCGGCGCGCTTGGCAACCCCCTTGTTCAGGCTTTGCGTTCGACGGCCAGGTGCGCCAGGGTCGCGAGGGTGTCGCGATAGCGGCTGGCAGGCAGTGCCTCGAGCTGGGCCAGGGCTTTGGCGGCCATGTCCTCGGCGCGCTGCCGGGTGTACTCCAACGCGCCGGTTTCGTCGACGATCGCCAGCACCTCGTCGAGCGAATCGAGGCCGCCCTTGCGGATCGCCTTGCGGATCAGCGCGGCCTGATCGGCGTTGCCCTCGCGCATGGCGTGGATCAGCGGCAGGGTCGGCTTGCCCTCGGCCAGGTCGTCACCGACGTTCTTGCCCATGGTGCCGGCGTCGCCCTGATAGTCGAGCAGGTCGTCGATGAGCTGGAAGGCCAGGCCCAGATGGCGGCCGTAAAGACGCAGCGCCTCTTCCTGCTCCGGCGTGGCGCCGGCGAGCACGGCACCGCTGTGGGATGCGGCCTCGAAGAGCATCGCCGTCTTGCCGGTGATGGTCTCGAAGTAGGCGGCCTCGTCGACGTCGGGATTGCCGACGTTGGTCAGCTGCAGCACCTCGCCTTCGGCAATGGTGCAGGTGGCCGCGGAGAGGATCTGCATGACCCGCATCGAACCGATCTCGACCATCATCTGGAACGAGCGGGAGTAGAGGAAGTCGCCGACCAGCACCGAGGGAGCGTTGCCCCAGTTCTCGTTGGCGGTGGTACGGCCCCGGCGAAGGCTCGACTCGTCGACCACGTCGTCGTGGAGCAGCGTCGAGGTGTGCATGAACTCGATCAGCGTGGCCAGACGGATATGGGCGTCGCCGGCGTAGTCCAGCGCGCGTGCGGACAGCAGTACCAGCAGCGGGCGCAGGCGCTTGCCGCCGCTGTCGATGATGTACTGACCGATGGTCTCGACAAGTGGTACCCGGGAATGAAGCTGGTCGAGTACCGTGCGATCGACGGCGGCGAAATCCTCGGCCACCGCGGCATGAATGGGCGATGCGTTGGGTTGCATGTCGTGGGCTGTGGTCCTGGAGTTGGGGCCCGGCAAGCGCCGGGCGCTGGCCGAGGGCGTCGTCGTGGAATGGACGAGGCTCTGTGCACCCGGCAACCGCGTGGCAGTCGAGCCCGGGGCCAGCCTAGGCTTGTCGCTATGCTATGAGGGGGGGTAGGAGGCGTCAAGGCGAGGCGCCGCGGGGCGTGGCGCCCGGTCGAGCCCCCTTGCCGGCGTGGTCGACGACGGTTATAATCCGCGACCCTACTCATCATGCTCCCTGTCAGATGGCTGCCGGAAGGGGCGCCACTCGCCGCAGGTCGATGAAGAGCCCATCCCCCGATGAGTGTCTGGAGAGCAACATGTACGCTGTTATCAAGAGTGGCGGTAAGCAGTACCGCGTCCAGGAAGGCCAGACCCTGAAGCTCGAGAAGCTTGAAGTGGCCACCGGCGACAGCCTCGATTTCGACCAGGTGCTGCTGGTCGCCGACGGCGACGACGTCAAGGTCGGCGCGCCGCTGGTCGATGGTGCCAAGGTGACCGCCGAAGTCGTGTCCCACGGTCGTGGCGAGAAGGTCAACATCCTCAAGTTCCGTCGTCGCAAGCACTCCATGCGTCGTCAGGGCCACCGTCAGTGGTTCACGGAAGTCAAGATCACCGGGATCTCCGCGTAAGCGGCAGTACTCCCCCGAACGAGCGAGGTATTTGCAATGGCTCACAAGAAGGCAGCCGGTAGTACGCGTAACGGTCGCGACTCCGAATCCAAGCGTCTGGGTGTCAAGCTGTTCGGTGGCCAGGCCGTCGCGCCGGGCAACATCATCGTGCGTCAGCGCGGCACCAAGTTCCACGCCGGTACCGGCGTCGGCATCGGCAAGGATCACACCCTGTTCGCCCTGGACGAAGGCGTGATCAAGTTCGAGACCAAGGGTCCGAAGAACCGCAAGTTCGTGAGCGTCGTCTCCGCCTGAGACCGCCGCGAACCGACGCAGGAAGGCCTCGCCATCCGGCCCCGCCATGGCGGGGCCTTCTTGTATCATGACGGCCTGTGCCGTCGGGAGAGTGTCCAATGCAATTCGTCGACGAAGCATCGATCATCGTGGAGGCCGGCAACGGTGGCAAGGGCTGCCTGAGCTTCCGCCGCGAGAAGTTCGTGCCCAAGGGCGGGCCGGACGGCGGCGACGGCGGCCACGGCGGCAGCGTCTACCTGATCGGCGACGACGCGCTGAACACCCTGATCGACTTCAAGTATCAGCGCTTCTACAAGGCCCCGAACGGCCAGCCGGGGCAGGGTCGCCAGATGAGCGGCAAGGCCGGCGACGACCTGCACGTCAAGGTGCCGGTGGGCACCACGGTGATCGACGAGGACACCCTCGAGGTGATCGCCGACGTCACCGAGCCCGGCCAGGTCGTGCTGGTCGCCCAGGGCGGACGCCGCGGGCTGGGCAACATCCACTTCAAGTCCTCGACCAACCGCGCGCCGCGCAAGACCACGCCGGGCACGCCGGGCGAGCGGCGCAACCTGCGTTTCGAGATGAAGGTGATGGCCGACGTTGGTCTGCTGGGTATGCCCAATGCCGGCAAGTCGACGCTGATTCGTGCCGTCTCGGCCGCCAAGCCCAAGGTCGCCAACTACCCGTTCACCACGCTGGTGCCCAATCTCGGGGTGGTCAAGCTGGGCACCCACGAGCACTTCGTGATGGCCGACGTGCCGGGGCTGATCGAGGGCGCCTCCGACGGTGCCGGGCTGGGGCTGCGCTTTCTCAAGCACCTGACCCGCACGCGGCTGCTGCTGCACGTGGTCGATGTGGCGCCGTTCGACGAGTCCGACCCGGTCGAGTCGGCCCGGGCGATCGCCCGCGAGCTCGAGCAGTTCTCGCCGGCCCTGGCCGAACGGCCGCGCTGGCTGGTGCTCAACAAGCTCGACCTGCTGCCCGAGGAAGAGCGCGAGGCGCGCGCCGAGGCGATCATCGCCGCGCTGGCCTGGGAAGGGCCGGTGTTCCGCATCTCGGCGATCGCCGCCGAGGGCACGCGGCCGCTGGTGGAGGCGGTGCATCGCTGGCTGACCGACCAGCGCATCCTCGAGACCGAGGACGAGGGGGTCGCCGAGCGCGAACGCGAGATGCGCGAGCGCATGGAGGCCGAGGCGGTGGCGCGTGCCGAGTCGCGGCTGAGCCGCAAGCGCAAGCCGGCCCACGAGGACGTGGACGACGATGACGACCTCGACGACGATGATTACGATGTCGAGGTCGAATACGCCCCCTGACGAACCGGCTGTACTCGCTCAGTTGGGGTAGCTGGTAATGATCGAGTCGAGGACAGGATGCAGAGCAACGACGAGCGGGCGCCGGGACGCGAGGCGCTGACCGGCGCGCGGCGCGTGGTGGTGAAGATCGGCAGTGCGCTGCTGACCGATGACGGACGCGGCCTCGATGAGCCGGCCATCGGTGACTGGGTCGACCAGATCGCCGCGCTGCATGCCCGCGGCATCGAGGTGGTGCTGGTCTCGTCCGGCGCGGTGGCGGCGGGCATGGCGCAGCTCGGCTGGAGCGTGCGCCCCTCGGCGGTCCACGAGCTGCAGGCCGCCGCCGCGGTGGGGCAGACCGGCCTGGCGCAGTGCTATCAGGGTCACTTCGCTCGCCACGAGCTGCGCAGTGCCCAGGTGCTGCTGACCCACGACGACCTGTCCAACCGCAAGCGCTACCTCAACGCGCGTTCCGCGCTGCGCACCCTGGTCGACCTGCGGGTGATCCCGGTGGTCAACGAGAACGACACCGTGGTCACCGACGAGATCCGCTTCGGCGACAACGACACCCTGGGTGCGCTGGTGGCCAACCTGCTCGAGGCCGATGCCCTGGTCATTCTCACCGACCAGGAAGGTCTCTACGACGCCGACCCACGCCACAATCCGCAGGCCGCACTGATCCCCGAGGGGCGCGCCGACGACCCGCGGCTGGCGGCCATGGCCGGCGGCGGCGGTGTGCTGGGGCGGGGCGGCATGACCACCAAGATCCGCGCGGCCCGGCTGGCGGCGCGCTCCGGGGCGGTGACGGCGATCGCCAGCGGTCGCCAGGCGGACGTGCTGACCCGGCTGATCGACGGCGACCGACTGGGCACGCTGTTGCGGCCCGAGCACGCGCCGCTGGCCGCGCGCAAGCGCTGGCTGGCCGGGCAGCTGAAGGTACGCGGCACCCTGACCCTGGATGCCGGTGCGGTGAGCGTGCTGCGCGATCGCGGCTCGAGCCTGCTGCCGGTGGGGGTGCGGGCCGTCGAGGGGCACTTCGTGCGCGGCGACATGGTGGTCTGCGTCGACGAGCAGGGCGAGCGGGTGGCCAAGGGGCTGGTCAACTACGGCAGCGACGCGGCGGTGCGCCTGCTCGGCCAGCCGAGTCACCAGATCGAGGCGATCCTCGGCTACATGGAAGCCCCGGAGCTGATCCATCGCGACAACCTGGTGGTGCTGTAGCTGTGTAAATTCATCAGGTTGTTTGCGGGGGCTTCCGCCCGGTTAATCCAGGCTGACTGGCCTGCTGGAGTATTCTGTGGGAGGGGATTCATCCCCGACAGCGGCGGCCCGGTGGCGGCTTCATCGCGACTGAAGTCGCTCCCACTGCCTGGCTGGCCGTCTCCCACCGCCTTTTCGGATGACCCTTGCCGATGGAAGTGTGCTGTCGCTCGATTCAGGCACCGCGCGGGCTGTGGCAAGCCCCGGGGCGCCGTGCTAGAATGCCGCATCCTCTCAGACATGGCCCGTGGTTGTTGAGCGGCCAAACCGCTTCGGCGGATCCGAAGAGTCGAAGCCGGTCAAAGACTTATCTACCGAATTTAGCGATTCTCCAAGGAGATTACGGTGGCGAATACCAAGCAAGCCCAGAAGCGCGCGCGCCAGGCGGAACAGCGTCGCAAGCACAACGCCAGCCAGCGCAGCATGGTGCGGACCTACGTCAAGCGTGTGATCAAGGCGATCCAGACCGGCGACCACGCCCAGGCCATGGACGCGTTCAAGGCGGCGCAGCCGGTCATCGACCGCATCGCCGACAAGGATGCGCTGTCCAAGAAGAAGGCGGCCCGCATCAAGAGCCGTCTCAACAAGCGGATCAAGGCGCTGGCTGCCTGAGCCGGTGTCGCTGAGCCGATGACCGTCGGCGTGCCCGACGGTCACGGGTTCTCGAAAAACCGGCTTCGGCCGGTTTTTTTGTGCGTGCCACCCGCGTGCGGGGCACCCGGTGGCGTGAGGGTCAGCAAGGAGTCGTGATGGCCGAGCAGCAAGCGCAGTCCGGTCGCCGCGTGAGTGCCGATGACGTGACCGGCGTCGGTCCGGCCGCCGGCGACGGCGGCCCCGAGTCCGCCCCGGGCAAGGCGGCGTCGCGTCGCGGGGGGCTGCTGCGCTCGGGGCTGGTGGTCAGCATGATGACCATGCTCTCGCGGGTGATGGGGCTGGTGCGCGACGTGACCATCGCCGCGCTGTTCGGGGCCGGCAGCGGCGCCGATGCCTTCTTCGTGGCGTTCAAGATCCCCAACTTCATGCGCCGGCTGTTCGCCGAGGGGGCCTTCAATCAGGCCTTCGTGCCGGTGCTCTCCGAGTACGCCACGCGGCGTACCCGCGAGGAGGTGCGCGAGCTGCTCGATGCGGTATCGGGGAGCCTGACGCTGGTCCTGGCCCTGCTTACCGCCCTGGCCATGCTGGCCGCGCCCTGGCTGGCCTGGCTGTTCGCGCCGGGCTTCGGCCGCGACCCCGAGAAGCTGGCGCTGACCGCCGACATGCTGCGGCTGACGTTTCCCTACCTGCTGCTGATCTCGCTGACGGCGTTTTCCGGCAGCGTGCTCAATACCTGGAACCGTTTCGCCGTGCCGGCCTTCACGCCGGTGCTGCTCAATCTGGCGCTGATCGGCGCCGCGGTGTGGCTGACCCCGTGGATGGCGGTGCCGTCGATGGCGCTGGCCTGGGGGGTGCTGATCGCCGGGGCGGCCCAGCTGGCCTTTCAGGTGCCGTTCCTGGCGCGCCAGGGGCTGCTGCCGCGGCCCTGGCCGCGCTTTCGCCATCCCGGCGTGCGGCGCGTCCTGTGGCTGATGGCGCCGGCCCTGTTCGGGGTCTCGGTGTCGCAGGTCAACCTGCTGCTGGATACCGTGCTGGCCTCGCTGCTCGCCTCGGGCAGCGTGTCGTGGCTCTACTATTCGGATCGGCTGGTGGAGCTGCCGCTGGGGGTGTTCGGCGTGGCGATCGGCACGGTGATCCTGCCGGCACTGTCCAAGCGCCATGCCGAGCAGTCCCGCGAGCATTTCGCGAAGATGCTCGACTGGTCGCTGCGCGCCGTGCTGCTGCTGGGCCTGCCGGCGGCGCTGGCGCTGGTGGTGCTCGCCGAGCCGCTGCTGGTCAGCCTGTTCCACTACGGGGCGATGACCGACCACGACATCGTCATGGCGTCGAGGAGCCTGCGCGCCTATGCGCTGGGGCTGGTGGCCTTCATGCTGATCAAGGTGCTGGCGCCGGGCTACTTCGCCCGCCAGGACACCGCCACGCCGGTGAAGATCGGCATCGTCGCCATGGTCGCCAACATGGCCTTCAACCTGGCGCTGATCCTGCCGCTGGCGCATGCCGGGCTGGCGCTGGCCACCTCGGCGTCGGCCTTCGTCAATGCCGGGTTGCTGGCCCGGGGGTTGCGCCGGCGCGGCGTGCTGGTCTTCCAGCCCGGCTGGGGGCGCTATGCCTTGCAGCTGACGGGCGGTTGCGCCCTGATGGTGGGCGGGCTGTGGTGGCTGTCGCCGGACTGGCATGTGTGGCTGGACTGGAGCGTCTGGCGCCGCGCGGCCTGGCTCGCGGCCCTGGTGGTCGGCGGGGCCGCGACCTACTTTGCCTGGCTGTGGGCGACCGGGGTGCGCCTGCGTGACTTTCGCCTGCAGGGGTGATGGCGGCTGTCAAGCCCCATCCCCTTCGTTATAATCGACGATTTGATGATGCCCGAGCGACGTATGCAACTGATCCGCGGTCTGCACAATCTGAAAGCGCATCACCGGGGATGCGTGGCGACCATCGGCAACTTCGATGGCGTGCATCGCGGTCATCAGGCGATCCTCGACCAGCTGCGCGACCGGGCGCGGGCGCTGGCGCTGCCGGTGACCGTGGTGATCTTCGAGCCGCAGCCACGCGAGTACTTCGCCGGCGACCAGGCGCCGCCGCGGCTGACCCGGCTGCGCGACAAGGTGCGCCTGCTCGCCGAGCACGGCGCCGAGCGCATCGTCTGCCTGCCCTTCAACGAGGCGTTGCGCAGCCTGACCGCCCGGGCCTTCGTCGACCGCGTGCTGATCGAGGGGCTGGGCGTGCGTCACCTGGTGGTGGGCGACGACTTCCGCTTCGGCTGCGACCGGCGCGGCGACTTCGCCCTGCTGCGCGAGATCGGCGAACAGGAGGGGTTCGGGGTCGAGCACACCCGGACCTTCCTGCTCGACGACGAGCGGGTCTCCAGCACCCGCATCCGCACGCTGCTGGCCAGCGGCAACTTCTATCAGGCCGCGCGGCTGCTGGGCCGGCCCTACCGCTTCACCGGCCGCGTCGTCGCCGACCGCCAGCTGGGACGCACCATCGGCGTGCCCACCGCCAATGTGCCGCTGCTGCCCGGGCCGCTCGCCCTGCGCGGCGTCTACGCGGTGCTCACCCGGCTGGCCGACGGGCGCTGCCTGCCGGGGGTGGCGAACATCGGCTGGCGGCCCACGGTCGGGGCCTCGCGGCCGGTACTCGAGGTCCACCTGTTCGATGTCGACGAGGACCTCTACGGCCAGGTGATCGAGGTGCTGCCCTGTGCCCGGCTGCGCGGCGAGCTGACCTTCGACGGCCTCGAGGCGCTCAAGCACCAGATCACCCTTGATCAGGCGCGCGCGCGGGCCTACTTTCGTCAACACGCCGTCGCCCCGGGGCATGACGGCGGAGCGTGTCTCTCCGAGCTGGCCTCGGCGCCGCTGGCGCCGGGTTCCATGACTTCCGATTTTCCGGCGGACGCGTCCGCCGACAACGATGACGGCTGACCCAAGGCTATGAGCGACTACAAGCACACCCTCAACCTGCCAGAAACCGACTTCCCGATGCGCGGCAACCTGCCCAAGCGGGAACCGGCGCGCATCCAGCGCTGGCAGGAACTCGACCTCTACCGGCGCCTGCGCGAGGCGGGGCGGGATCGCGAGTCCTTCGTGCTGCACGACGGCCCTCCCTACGCCAACGGCAGCATTCACATCGGGCACGCCGTCAACAAGATCCTCAAGGACATCATCATCAAGGCCAAGGGCCTGGCCGGCTTCGACGCGCCCTACGTGCCGGGCTGGGACTGCCACGGGCTGCCCATCGAGCACAAGATCGAGACGCTGCACGGCAAGCACCTGCCGCCGGACGAGGCCCGCGCGCTGTGCCGCGAGTACGCAGCCGAGCAGATCGACGGCCAGCGCAAGGACTTCGTGCGCCTGGGCGTGGTGGGCGACTGGGAACACCCGTACCGCACCATGGATTTCGCCAACGAGGCGGGCGAGGTACGGGCGCTGGCCGAGATGGTCCGCCACGGTTACGTGTTCAAGGGCCTGAAGCCGGTCAACTGGTGCTTCGACTGCGGCTCGGCGCTGGCCGAGGCCGAGGTCGAGTACGCCGACAAGAAGTCCGACGCCATCGACGTGGCCTTCGCTGCCGAGGACGCCGCGGCGCTGGCCGAGGCCTTCGGTCTCGACGCCCTGAGCAAGCCGGCGGCGGTGGTGATCTGGACCACCACGCCCTGGACCATCCCCGCCAACCAGGCACTCAACGTGCACCCCGAGGTGAACTACGCGCTGGTCGATACCGGCGAACGCCTGCTGGTGCTCGCCGAGGACCTGGTCGAGAGCAGCCTCGAGCGCTTCGGGCTGAGCGGCGAGCCGCTAGCGGTCACCACCGGGGCGAGGCTCGAGAACCTGCGCTTCCGGCACCCGTTCTACGACCGCCTGTCGCCGGTCTACCTGGGCGACTACGTGGCCACCGACGCGGGCACCGGCATCGTCCACTCGGCGCCGGCCTACGGCGAGGACGACTTCGTCACCTGCCGCGCCTACGGCATGGACTTCGACGAGATCCGCAACCCGGTGCAGAGCGACGGCGTCTATGCCGACGATCTAGGGTTCTTCGGCGGCCAGCTGATCTGGAAGGCCAATCCGCAGATCGTCGCCAAGCTCGAGGAAGTCGGCGCGCTGCTCGCCCACGAGAAGATCACCCACAGCTACATGCACTGCTGGCGCCACAAGACGCCGGTGATCTACCGCGCCACCGCGCAGTGGTTCGTGGGCATGGACATTCGCGGCGAGGACGGCAAGTCCCTGCGCGAACGCGCCCTGGAGGGCATCGAGGCCACTCAGTTCATTCCGGCCTGGGGCAAGGCGCGGCTGCACAGCATGATCGCCAACCGCCCCGACTGGTGCATCTCGCGCCAGCGCAACTGGGGCGTGCCGATCCCGTTCTTCCTGCACAAGGCCACCGGCGAGCTGCATCCGCGCACGCTGGAACTGATGGAGGCCGTGGCGCAGCGCATCGAGGCCGAGGGTATCGACGCCTGGTTCCGGCTCGACGCCGCCGAGCTGCTGGGCGACGAGGCCGCCGACTACGAGAAGACCACCGACACCCTCGACGTGTGGTTCGACTCCGGCACTACCCACTGGCATGTGCTGCGTGGCTCCCACGCCCTCGGCCATGCCCAGGGGCCCCGGGCCGACCTGTACCTGGAAGGTTCCGACCAGCATCGCGGCTGGTTCCACTCCTCGCTGCTCACCGGCTGTGCGATCGACGGCCATCCGCCCTACAAGGGGCTGCTGACCCACGGCTTCACCGTCGACGCCCACGGCCGCAAGATGTCCAAGTCGGTGGGCAACGTGATCGCCCCGCAGGAGGTCATGGACAAGCTGGGCGCCGATATCCTGCGCCTGTGGGTGGCCTCCACCGACTACTCCGGCGAGATGGCGGTCTCCGACGAGATCCTCAAGCGCACCGCCGACGCCTACCGGCGCATCCGCAACACCGCGCGCTTTTTGCTGGCCAACCTCAACGGCTTCGACCCCGCACGGGACGCCGTGGCCTTCGACGACCTGCTGGCGCTGGACCAGTGGGTGATCGATCGTGCCGCGCAGCTGCAGTCGCGCATCGAGACCGCCTATGCCGAGTACCGCTTCCTCGAGGTCTACCAGCAGGTGCATACCTTCTGCTCGCGGGAGCTGGGCGGCTTCTATCTGGACGTGATCAAGGATCGCCAGTACACCACCCAGGCCGACTCGCTGGCGCGGCGCAGCTGCCAGACCGCGCTGTATCACGTGGTCGAGGCGCTGGCGCGCTGGGTGGCGCCGATCCTGAGTTTCACCGGCGAGGAGATCTACGAGCACATCCCCGGCGAACGTCGCGAGAGCGTGCTGCTCGAGACCTTCTACGACGGCCTGGCGACCCTCGACGACGGTGCCGCGTTCGACCGCGAGTTCTGGGAGCGGGTGCTGCAGGTCAAGCAGGCGGTCAACAAGTGCCTGGAGGACGCCCGCAACGCCAAGCGCATCAAGAGCGGGCTGTCCGCCGAGGTCACCCTCTACGCCGACGACGCCCTGCGCGAGACGCTGGGCCGGCTGGGCGACGAGCTGCGCTTCGTGCTGCTGACCAGCGAGGTGCATCTGGCCTCGCGGGACGCCGCCGGTGACGACGCCGAGGCCACCGAGCTGGAGGGGCTGGCCGTGGCGGTGGCCGCCAGCGCGCATGCCAAGTGCGAGCGCTGCTGGCACCATCGCCCGGACGTCGGCACGCATGCCGAGCATCCGGACCTGTGCGGGCGCTGCATCAGCAACCTGCCGGACGGCTCCGGCGAGGTTCGCCGCTATGCCTGAGGCGGGCGCGGCAATCGAGTCCAGGGGGATTTCCTCGTGAAGGAGCAGGCGATGACGCGTCGCGAAGGCGAGGCCGTGCCCATGCGGCAACCGTTGCGCTGGCTGCTGCTGTCGGCGCTGGTGATCATCCTCGACCTGGGCAGCAAGCTGCTGGCCAGTGCGCTGCTGACCTACGCCCGGCCGGTCGAGGTGCTGCCGGTGTTCAACCTGACCCTGCTGCACAATCCCGGCGCGGCGTTCAGCTTCCTGGCCGGCCACGACGGCTGGCAGCGCTGGCTGTTCGCGCTGATCGCGGTCGGGGCCAGCGCGGGCCTGACCGTGTGGCTGACCCGCCTGAAGCGCGGCGAGACCCTGATGGCCGCCGCGCTGGCGCTGATCATCGGCGGCGCCCTGGGCAATCTCTACGACCGGCTGGTGCATGGCTACGTGGTGGACTTCCTGTCCTTCCACTGGGGGAGCCACTACTTCCCCGCCTTCAACCTGGCCGATACCGCGATCACCCTGGGCGCGCTGGGGCTGATCGTCGAATCCCTGCGTGACGTCCGGCGTTCCCGGGCGTGACATTCTGCATAGCGAGCCTGTGAGCATGAGCGATTATCGGATCGGTGACGGCATGGAAGTCACCCTGCACTTCACCCTCGAGCTCGAGGACGGCACGGTGGTCGACTCCACCCGTGACAAGCAGCCGGCCACCTTCCAGGTGGGCGACGGCAACCTGCCGCCGGGCTTCGAGCAGCCCATCCAGGGAATGGCTGCGGGCGAGACGGGGCGCTTCACCATCACCCCCGAGCATGGCTTCGGCCAGCACAATCCGCAGAACGTGCAGTCGATCCCCCGCGACAGCTTCGCGGATACCGACGAACTGGAAGAAGGGCTGGTAATGTCATTCGCCGACCCGGCCGGCGGCGAGCTGCCGGGGGTGATCGCCGAGATCGGCGAGAAGCGCGTCGAGGTCGACTTCAACCATCCGCTGGCGGGGCGTACCCTGACCTTCGCGGTGGAGGTGATCGACGTAAAGCCCGCCACCACCCACTAGGAAAACGCTGACTTCCTGTTGCGCTCGCGACGGAATTCAGCGCTTTCCCGCTGTCCATAGGCAGGTGCTCAAGCATCAAGGCAAGGAAACCATGCAAGCTACCCCCGTGCAGATCAAGCTGGCCAATCCCCGCGGCTTCTGTGCCGGCGTCGATCGCGCCATCGACATCGTCGACCGGGCGCTCGACGTGCTCGGCCCGCCCATCTACGTGCGCCACGAGGTGGTCCACAACCGCTACGTGGTGGAAAGCCTGCGCGACCGGGGCGCCATCTTCGTCGACGAGCTCGACGAGGTGCCCGACGACGTCACCGTGATCTTCTCCGCCCACGGCGTCTCGCACGCCGTGCAGCAGGAGGCCGAGCGGCGGGGGCTCAAGGTGTTCGACGCTACCTGCCCGTTGGTCACCAAGGTGCACATGGAAGTGCTGCGCTACGCGCGGCGCGGCCAGGAGTGCATCCTGATCGGCCACGCCGGCCATCCCGAGGTGGAAGGCACCATGGGTCGCTATGACACCTCGTACGGTGGCGCGATCTACCTGGTCGAGGACGAGGCGGACGTGGCGGCTCTCGAGGTGCGTGACCCCGAGAAGCTGGCCTTCGTCACCCAGACCACGCTGTCCATGGATGACACCGCCCGAGTGATCGACGCCCTGCGCGACAAGTTTCCCGCCATCGCCGGGCCGCGCAAGGACGACATCTGCTACGCCACCCAGAACCGCCAGGATGCGGTACGCGAGCTGGCCGAGGCGGCCGAGTTGGTGCTGGTGGTGGGCAGCGTCAACAGTTCCAACTCCAACCGCCTGCGCGAGCTGGCCGAACGCATGGGCAGCACGGCGCGGCTGATCGACGACGCCGAGCAGATCGACCCGGCCTGGCTCGAGGGCGTCGCCACGATCGGCATCACCGCCGGTGCTAGCGCTCCCGAGGTGCTGGTGGAGGGCGTCGTCGCCCGGCTGCGTGAACTCGGCGCCGAGGCGCCCGAGGAGCTGGTTGGCCAGGAGGAGACGATCACCTTCTCGATGCCCCGGGAGCTGCGCGAACGGGTCATCGCCAGCGGCTGAACGCAGCTGGCGCCAGTTTTCGAAGTCGGGCCTCGGCCCGACTTTTTTTATGGATGTCGGGTGGCAGTCTGGCAGTATTGATACATAATGAAACGCTAGATAACGGATGAGTGACGTCATGCGGCGAAATGCCAGAGGGTTCACTCTGCTGGAAGTGATGATCGCCATGGTAATCGTGGCCATCCTGGCGGCGGTGGCCTATCCCAGTTATATCCGCCACGTTCAGGACGCCCGGCGCAACGAGGCCAAGACGGCGCTGCTCGATACGGCGAATCGGCTGGAGCGCTGCTTTACCGAACACTATAGCTATCAAGCGGACAGTTGCCCGAGCGGCAGTTTTTCGGTGGGCGACTACTACACGCTGACCATCGCCACGCCCTCGGCTTCCAAGTACCGGCTCGAGGCATCACCAAAGGCAGGATCGGCGCAGGCCGGCGATCGTTGCGGAACCCTGGTCCTAAAGCAATCCGGCAAACGCCTTCTCGAGAACGCGACGGACGGTGCCTCCTGTGGCTGGCAGTAAGGGGCTTGAGAATGGCTTCACGCTGCTCGAGCTGATCGTGGTGCTGGCCATTGCCGCCATTCTGGCCGTCATCGCGGTGCCGGGATTCGATCGGTTGCTGGGCGACAATCGCCTGGCGAGCACCTACAACGAGATACTGGCCGGGGTGCGTTATGCGCGCAGCGCGGCCATCACGCAGCATGCGAAGGTCTCTCTGGAACTCGAGGTGACCGACTCGGACTGGACGCTGAGTGTTGACGCCGAGAACCGAGCGCTGACACGCAGCGGCTCGCTGGACGGCCTCTCCCTTTCCGGCCGGAGCGTGACGTTTGGCGAGCTGGGCGAGCGCACCAATTGCGGCGACCAGTCGACGTCCTGCGAGTTCGTGGTCACGAATACCGCGACTCAAAACAGTGCCGGATTTTCCATTTCGAAGTCGGGGGGCATCAGCGCGCAATGAGCGGCTTCCAGCATGTCGTGGTCAGGAAAGGTGGTCGGCGCGACAGGGGCTTCTCGCTGATCGAGGCCCTGGTGGCGCTGCTGATCCTTGCTATCGGCCTGCTGGGCGTGGCGGGCATGCAGCTCAAGGCCCTGCAGAGCACGCATATGGGTTATCAACGGACCATTGCCACGCTGGCTGCTCAGGACCTGCAGGAGCGGCTCTGGCAAGGTTTGGCCGATGATTCCGCGTGTCCAGATCCGAGCACTGCGGACTGGGAAGATCAAATGAAGAATGAGTGGGCGCCTGAGTGGGGGCAGTGGCTTCCGGGAATTGGTGAAAACCCTGTAAGCCCAAGGGAAAACGATGATTGCGTTTATGACATCTCTGTAAGCTGGGATGAAGGGCGTGCTACCCCCGACGAATCCAGCCGACAGTCTTTTAGTTATACGGTACGTCTGCCGAACCTCGGGGAGGGCGCATGATGCGCCAGACGGGACTGGGGCTGGTGGAGCTGATGGTGGCCCTGCTGATCGGCTCATTGATCCTGCTGGGCGCCGGCGAGGTGTTCCAGCTGGTGCGCGGTCAGTTCGAGCGCATCAGTCAGTTGAGTCAACGTCAGGCGAACCTGAGTTTCTTTGCCAATCGGGTGCTGGGGGATATTCGCCGCGCCGACAGTGTCGACGTGTCGGGTACCGATCCCCTGACGCTGAGCATCGATGACGAGCCGGTTGACTATCGAGTCGACACGGACACCGAGCAGCTGCTGCGCAACGAGGAGGTTATGTTCGGTGATTTAGCCGATGAGGCAAAGGCCTTCGGCGTGATATCCATCGGGGACGCGACTTATCAGGTGACCCTGAAGCTGGCCCCCGGGGTGGCCGGCGATGCTGACCACTCGACCTTCACGTTTCGGGTAACAAACCGTACTGCCGCAATCGATACTGCGCAGGAAAATGGCAATAGCCAGGATGGTTCTTCCGGGTCATCGGGAGGCAATGGGTCGTCAGGGACCACCGTGGGGAAAAGGTAGGAAACCCAAGGAGTGCAAATGAAATCAGGGTGTTATTCCCATCGACAGGATGGTGCTGCACTGATCGTGGTGCTGATCCTGATGGTCATGGCCGCGATGCTTGCCGTGACAGGGCTTCAGGGCGGGGTGACCAACGAGAAGCTGGCCGGCAACTATCGTGCTGATGCGCTGGCGCAGATGGCGGCGGAGTCAGTGGCTTCTTTGAAAGCCGTGTCCCTAAATGGAACAAATCCAACAAAGGCGCTGGATGTCTGCGTTAATTTGGTTAGATCTTTTGATGACCAAGAAGTAAGTGACTGGGAAGAGTCTAGTCGAGGGAGGAATGTTAAGGTTTTTTTTAAAAAATGCAGTAAAGATGGAAAGGGTGAAAAAGCTGGTTACGCTATAATAGGTAGAGTTTATTCCGGGCCTTCATCGGAAGGCAAGGCTGTTGCAGAACACGGTGTTTTTATAGTTAATGAAGGTGGTCCAAGTTCCTCGCCATATGATGGCCTGGTTGGGTGTGACGGGGTGAGTCTGAGTGGTGGGCCAATGATAGACAGCTATGACTCAAGGCTAGGGAGTTACGGCGAGACAGTAAGCAAGGATGCTGGAAGTTTTTATAATGGAAAGAGATCTAATGTTACAGTTAAAACTATCAAGGCGGGGGCGGGGCTTGAGTTGAAAGGCCATTCCCCCATTTATGGCGATTTGAATATTGCTGGTGATTTGATCATGAAGGGGCAGACTCCATTATATGGAAATGCCGTCGTGGGCGGGAATGCTGAAATCAACGGGAAGATCGGTGGCATGGATGGTTCGGGAAAGTCGGTGGGCGGTGACTTGAGTGTGATGGGAAATGTCACTGTCGGTAACGCCGGAGTTGTTCAAGGAAAGGTGAGCGCCAATGGTGATATGTCTTCTTCTGGAAAGGTGGAAGGGGATATCGAGATAGGTGGGAACGCTGACTTCAGCTCCTCTTCGGTTACAAATGGCGGTGTGATCGCTGAAGGCAATGTAAATATAGGATCTACCGGCAGTCCACCTCAGTCTGTCAGGGCCGGTGGAAGCATTTCATACCCCAGTTGGTGGCAATATAATGATACCTTTTCTCAACTGGCCTCCAGTTCTTATCATCAGGGAAGTAACGTTAATGTGGGAAAAGTTTCTGGGAGTCAGGGGGAGGGGCAATGCGATGCATTGTCAGTCTTGGGTGAGAATGGCTCCGGCCCTGGGAAGTTCTTCTCTGAAACCTTGAGTGGAAATAGCACGGTGACTGCTCCAGGCTGGTTTGATAGTCACGGGTGTGAACATTGTTACTCCAGTAATTCAAAGGGTATTAACCTGACGGGAGGAAAGGGTAACAAGGATGCGTCGGATACCGTGATTGGTGAGGCCGGTAAGAGTTTGGTTATGGAAGTTGGCGGTGACCTTTCGACAGGAGGAAAGCTTCGAAAGATACGCGTGAAAGGCGACGTTGTCTTGGTGGTTAATGGCGATTTTGATATCGGGAATAATACTCAGCTTGTTGTTGATAAAGATGCGTCTCTTGAGGTGCTGGTGACAGGTAAGACGACTCTGAGTGGTGGGTCAAATCTTCTGACATCAAATGCTTTGGTAAGAAAGGGGCAGGATGGAAAATTGAAGCCAGCTCTTTCAATTTTTAGTGCGTACCGCTCTAGTGGGAAGAATGATGCAGGTGTCGAGGTGAGTGGCGCCAATGATTCATATGTCAATATTTATGCACCGGGAGCTAATGTTGAAGTGACTGGGAGTGGGTCCATCTATGGCGCTGTGCGCGGCAAGGAAGTCAATATGTCAGGCAGTGGTGATATTCATTATGATGAGGCGTTATTGGATATTGATTCTGGAGGAAAATCCATAAAGTGGTGGGAAGGTTGAACACCGCTTTCTGGGAGCATAGGTGTAGATTATTTTTTAAGTTTTAGTATTTTACTGCCACTGCTCATGGAATAAGTCCTGAAAAGCGACTATTCGTCTGAGCATTTCCCCTCATCGGCTCCGATCCGCTCGATGCGCAATCGCCCGCCCCGGCTCAGCACCAGCCGCCTTGCATCGCCTTTTCGCCCCGGCGGGCAGAGATAGAAGCTGCCGATCTGAAAGGCCCCGCTCGCCCGCATCGAGTAACCGTTGGGCGCATAGCGCACCTGCCTGGCCACCGGCCGGTTGGCGATAACATCCACGTCGCCGGGCGGCTTGGGCTCCACGCGCAGGATGGGCTCATCGGACGAACGATCGCCATCACCGTTGCGGTCCACATAGATCCGCCAGCCGGCGTTCCAGTCCCGTGGCTGACGGCTTTCCACCAGCACCGGCATGCCGCGGCGCACGGCTTCGCTGCGCGCATAATGCAGGGCCTGATAGAGCGTCTGGCTGGCCGCCTGCAGCCGCTGCGTCTGCAACAGCCGCCCCATGGCTGGTCCGCCGATACCGGCCCAGATCACCAGAATCGCCAGTACCACCAGCAGTTCGATCAGGGTGATGCCCTGCATGTGGCGTCGTGTCGAGCAATGCATGGGGAATTTGCACTTTTCTTAATATTGTATTTTTATTTATAAGAAATGATGACAACAACCACAAGGCCGCTTGCCGATGAATACGATGCCCGATGCCGTAGGGGTGGGGCCGGTGCCTGCCGGACGCGCCCGGGGTTTCAGCCTGATCGAGGTGCTGGTCACGCTCTTCATTCTGGCGTTCGGCCTGCTGGGGCTGGCGACCACGCAGATTCATGCCCTGCATGCCCAGCGCCGGGCCGAGGCGGAGGCGCTGGCCGTGCGTCATGCCGCCAACATGCTCGAACGCCTGCGCCTCAACCGTCGGGACGCCCTGGCCGGGGCGTTCGACAGCAGCTGTGACAGCGGGGGTGGTGGGGGCTCGGGGTTGCGGGCCTGGCGGCGTGTGGTGGCGGATACCCTGCCGGATGGCAAGGGCTGCGTGACGGTGACCGGCGATACCACGCTGGCCACCGCCCGGGTGGAGGTGCAGTGGCGGGAGCGTGGCGATGCGGGAAGCGAATCACGACAGTCGCATATCAGCCTGTCGACCCGGCTGTGAGCCGGGCGTCGGCGGTCGGCAGCGGGGTGTCACCCTGATCGAGCTGATGGTGGCGCTGGCCATCGGGTTGATGGTGATGGCCGGGATGACCCGGCTGTTCATCGAGTATCAGGGGATATATCGGCTGCAGGCGTCCCTGTCGCGGATGCAGGAGGACGGTCGCTTCGCGCTGGACGTGATCGATCGCGAGTTGCGCAAGGCCGGGTATGCGCCGCGAACCGCGCCGGATGCCTTCCCGGCGGGAAACGGCTTCGCGGCCTCGGCCAGTGTCGCCGGCAATGACCACACGTTGCGCGTGCGTTATCACGGCAGTGCGCGAGCGCCCCTGCAGAACTGCCTGGGCGGCTGGCTCGATCGCGATGCGCCGGTGCTTACACGGTTCACGGTGGGCGACGAGCCGGGGCTGCGCTGTGCGGTGGACAATCACTCGCCGCAGCCGCTGGAACACCATGTGGCGGCGATGGCCGTGCGCTACTTTGCGGCAGGGCGCTGGCATCGCGCTGTCGGGGTGGGTGACTGGGCCGCGGTGACCGGCGTGCGCGTCGAGCTGCTGCTGGTTTCGCGGCAGGCCGGGCTGCTAGATGCCCCGCAAACCTATACCTTCGATGGCCGAACCGTGACCGCGCCGGATCGGCGCCTGCGGCGCGTCTATGCCACCACCATCCGCCTGCGCAACGTGCCCTCGGAGACGGGCGCATGAGCGGCCGGCGCCAGCGGGGAATGACGCTGCTCATCGCCCTGATCCTGCTGCTGGCGATGTCGCTGCTGGGCGTCAGCGCGTTGCAGGGGGCATCGCTTCAGGCGCGGATGGCCCATAGCGAGCTGGACCGCCAGGCCGCCTTTCAGGCGGCGTCGTCGGCGCTGCTCGAGGGCGAATGGCTGCTGCGCCATGAGCCCTTCGATCCGACCCGCTACGCACCGGCCTGCCCCGAGGGGCGCTGCCGTCAGCCTCCGACGTCGCCGGCGACCTGGAGTGATGCCCAGTGGCGTAAGCGCAGCATCGGCTACGGCGTCAGCGGGGCCCCGCCACTACCGGCACTGGTCGAGCCGCCGCGGCTGGTCATCGACTACCGGGGCAGCGAGTGTCCCGATCCGGATGCCGCCTGCCGGGCCACGTTCGTGATCGTCGCGCATGCCTGGGGGCGGCGCGAGACCACGCAAAGCACGCTCCAGCGTCGGGTCGTCATGCCGCTGCCGGCGAAGACGGAAGCGCCTTCGGCCCGGCTTGCCGCCACGTCGTCCGATACGCCCCCCGCGCTCGTTGACGAAGCCTGGCGGGCCGCCCGGCGCTGACTACTTACTGCCACCCCGAGGAGGACTGTCATCATGGATCGAGCCCGCGGTTTCACCCTGGTTGAGCTGGTCATCGTCGTAGCGATCGCCGGCATACTCGCCGCGGTTGCCGTGCCGGCCTACACGCAGCATCTGCGCGAGGCCCGGCGTGACGACGCTCGGGCCACCCTGATGCGGCTCGCCTACTGGATGGAGCGTCAGTACGCCAGCGAGGACAGCTATGCCGTCGAGGCGTTGCCGCCTGAGCTGACCGAGAGCGACGACTATGCCTTCTCGCTGCGCCAGGCGGATGACAGCCGCTTCGTGCTGGCGGCGCGGCCGCTCGGCGCGCAGCGCCAGGATGCCTGCGGCGAGCTGACCCTGGACAGCGCCGGGCGTCGCGGGGCCGAGAGTGGGGCGGCGTGCTGGTGAGTCGCACTGCCGGTGGCGGGCGCGCATGGTAGATTGTCGGCCTGGCCAACGAACCGAAGAGTCTCATCGTGAATGAATTCCTGATCGTCGGCGGCGGTGTCATCGGCATGATGACGGCGCTGCAGCTGGCCGATGCCGGCCATGGGGTGACCGTGCTCGAGCGCGGCCGGTGCGGCCGCGAGGCCTCCTGGGCGGGCGGCGGCATCGTCTCGCCGCTCTATCCCTGGCGCTATACCCGGCCGATCTCGGCGCTGTCGCGCTGGTCGGAAGGCTTCTATCCGGAGCTGGCGCTGCGGCTGCTGGAGGAGACCGGCATCGATCCCGAGTATCGCCAGAAGGGGCTGCTGTACCTGGGCGTCGAAGACGAGGCGCGGGCGATGGACTGGGCGCGCGAGGTGGGCAAGCCGCTGGAGCGGGTTGACGCCGACTTCCTGTATCGCAAGGAGCCGCAGGCGGCGCCGGGCTTTGGCGATGCGCTGTGGATGCCGACCCTCGGCAGCATCCGCAACCCGCGGCTGGGCCAGGCGCTGCGGGCGCGGCTGGCGGCCATGCCGCGGGTGACGCTCGAGGAGGACGTGACCGTCACCGGGCTGCGCGTCGCCGACGGGCGGGTCACGGGGGTGGACAGCGAGCAGGGGCGCTGGTCGGCCGAGCGGGTCATCGTCTGCGGCGGGGCGTGGAGCGCCGGCCTGCTGGCGAGTGCGGGCGTCGAGCTGCCGGTGCGGCCGGTGAAGGGGCAGATGATCCTGTTCAGGGCGCCGCCGGGGTTGGTGGAGCGGGTGGTGCTGCTCGACGGGCGCTACGTGATCCCGCGGGGCGACGGGCGGGTGCTGGCCGGCTCGACCCTCGAGGAAGCCGGTTTCGATACCTCGACCAGCGAGTCGGCGCGCGCCTCGCTGCGGGACAGCGCGATCCGCATCATTCCGGCGCTGGCCGACTGCGAGGTCGAGCACCACTGGGCGGGGCTGCGTCCCGGCTCGCCGGACGGGGTGCCGATGATCGGTGCGGTGCCGGGGCTCGCCAACCTCTACGTCAACGCCGGCCATTTCCGCAACGGTCTGGTGCTGGCGCCGGCGTCGACCCACCTGCTGGTGGACGAGCTGCTGGGGCGGGAGCCGATCGTCGACCCCGCTCCTTACCGGCTGGGCTGAGCCGCTTGGCGCTCAACCCTTGGGCTGCTGCTCCTCGAGGAAGCGCGCGTGGTGGGACTCGTTGCAGAACCACAGGGCATCGCGGCGGATGGCGTCGGACTCGGGCAGGTGCACCCGGCAGTAGGCGCAGCGCACCATGCGGCCGTCGTCGATGGTGCGCGGCCGGCTGGCGTCGTCCTGGTCGAGCCGCCACTGGCGGTACAGGCGATAGAGCTTGAGGCCGGCCCAGAACAGGACCGCGAAGATGATCAGGCGTATGATCAAGAGGTTCATCCCGTGGCTCCCCCGCCGGATGGGCCGGTGCTTTGCAGGCGGCGATCCATGCGGGACAATGGCGTCAATGGGGTAGTGTAAGGGAAGCGACTGCGCCTGCCTATCGGGCAGCCTGCCCCGTCCGTCCATGACCGTGATTCGAGGAATGACCCAGCCATGCAAGACTTGACCCTGGTAATGGCCCAGCTGGACCCGTTGGTGGGCGATATACCCGGTAACGCCGATCGGGCCATCGAGGCGGTGCGCGAGGCCCGCATCGAGCACAAGGCGGATGTGGTGGTCTTTCCCGAGCTGTTCCTGACCGGCTACCCGCCCGAGGACCTGCTGCTGCGTCCCTCGATGGAGACGCGGCTGGCGGCGGCCCGGGAGCGCATGGCCGAGAAGGTCGCCCGCGACGTGATGGTGATCATCGGCTATCCCGGCCGACGCGAGGATGGCTACTTCAATCTGGCCGGCGTGCTCTACAACGGCGAGTGGCTGGGCGAGTATGCCAAGCAGTCGCTGCCCAACTACCTGGTGTTCGACGAGCACCGCTACTTCACGCCCGGCGATGCGCCGCTGGTGATCGAGCATGGCGGGGCTCGCCTGGGGATCCTGATCTGCGAGGACCTGTGGGACGGCGCGCCGGTCCGGCGTGCCCGGGATGCCGGCGCCGACATCCTGGTGACCCTGAACGCCTCGCCCTATCACCGCGACAAGCCGGCCGAGCGGCTGTCGCTGTTCGCCGACCGGGCCCGCGAGGTGCAGCGCCCGGTGGTGTACGCCAACCAGGTCGGCGGTCAGGACGAGCTGGTCTTCGATGGCGGCTCGCTGGTGGTCGATGCCGCCGGCGAGCTGCAGGTGCGTGCCCCGCACTGGCAGGCCGGCCTGATGCCGGTGCGCTTTCTCGGCGAGGCACAGGGCTGGCGGCCGGAGGCGGGCGAGATCGAGCCGCTGCTCGATGCCGAGGAGAGCCTCTACTGCGCGCTGGTCACCGGGGTGCGCGACTACGTCAACAAGAGCGGCTTCAAGGGTGTGGTACTGGGCCTGTCGGGCGGCATCGACTCGGCGCTGTCGCTGGCCATCGCGGTGGATGCGCTGGGCCCGGACCGGGTCCAGGCGGTGATGATGCCCTATCACTACACCGCCGACATCTCCCGCGAGGACGCCGCCGAGCAGGCCCGGCGGCTGGGCGTGCACTACGAGGTGCTGCCGATCGTGTCGATGGTCGAGGCGGCCGACGAGACGCTGGCGCAGAGCTTCGCCGGCGCCCCGCAGGACACCACCGAGGAGAATCTGCAGTCACGCTGTCGCGGCGTGCTGCTGATGGCGATCTCCAACAAGAAGGGCCTGATGGTGCTGACCACCGGCAACAAGAGCGAGATGGCGGTGGGCTACGCCACGCTCTACGGCGACATGGTCGGCGGCTACAACGCGCTCAAGGATGTCTACAAGACCTGGGTCTATCGCCTCGCGACGTGGCGCAACGCGCAGGAGCCGGTGATCCCCGAGCGGGTCATCACCCGTCCGCCCTCCGCCGAGCTGGCGCCGGACCAGCAGGACAGCGACTCGCTGCCCGGCTACGACGTGCTGGACGCGATTCTCGAGCGCTACATCGAGGGCGACATGAGTGCCGAGGCGATCATCGACGCCGGCTTCGACCGCGAGGCCGTCTATAAGGTAGTCAAGCTGGTCGATCGCAACGAGTACAAGCGCCGCCAGGCGCCGGTCGGTGTGCGGGTGACCTCGCGCGGCTTCGGCCGCGACCGGCGCTATCCCATCGTCAACCGCTGGCAGCCCGGGGAATGACCCCGGCTGTCGCCGGGGAGCCATAAGCTGCAAGAGCGGCGCTACGCGCCTGGAAGCTGGAAGAATTGCTATCTGCCAAGACAGCGTGGTGTTTGATTTTTCTTCCAGCTTACCGCTTATCACTTACCGCCCCCCCCCGGAGGGGCATTACAGCGTCAGCGGCTCGGCGTCGACGTACTTCGGTTCGAAGGTGGTGCCGTCGAGGCGGTCGTTGTTCGGGTCGTTGTCGATCAGCGTCTTGAGCACCTCGCGGGCGCGGTCGCGCATGTCGAGCCCCAGGTAGCCCTCCACCATGGTGGCCAGGGCGTCGCGGGTGGCCGGCGTGCGCGGATAGTGCTCGAGTACCCACTTGCCGCGCTCCACGGCGGCCACGTAGGCGCCCTTGCGCAGGTAGAAGTCGGCCACCTGCAGCTCGTGGCGCGCCAGCACGTTGCGCAGGTAGATCACTCGCTGGCGGGCGTCGGCGGCGTAGGGGCTGTCGGGAAAGCGACGGGCCAGTTCGCTGAAGTCGACGTAGGCGTCGCGCGTGGCGCCGAGGTCACGCTTGGAGATGTCGATCATCTCCAGGCTCTCGAGACTGAAGCGCCCGGCCTCGTAGGCGGCCAGGCCGCGCAGGTAGTAGGCGTAGTCGACCTGGGGATGATCCGGATGCAGGCGGATGAAACGGCTGGCGGCGGCCCGGGCGGCTTCCCAGTTGGTGACCTTGTAGTAGGCGTAGATCAGCTCGAGCTGGGCCTGCTCGGCGTAGCGGCCGAACGGATAGCGGGTGTCCAGCGCCTCGAGCTGCTTGACGGCGTCGTTGTAATGATGGGTGTCGAGCGACGACTGGGCCTTCTGGTAGAGCTCCTTTTCCTGCAGCTCGGGGGATACCTCGGTACTGGCGCAGCCGGCCAGCAGGGTGGCAGTCAGGGCCAGGGCGGCCAGGGAAGCAACACGCATCGTCATCCTCGTCTCGGGCAATCGTCTGGGGCCGTGGTAGAATCGGTCGAACTCGGTCACCAGTCAAAGCACCCCACTATAAAGCACACGCTACCGGCGGGGACAGGCCTTGCCGGGAAAACCCCACATCCACTCCCGCTACAGGCATTCGGCAAGCTATGTCAGAGACTCTGCACCGCGACGCGCGTATTCCCGAGACGATGGTTGGCCTGCGCCTGGACCAGGCCGCCGCCGAGCTGCTGCCCGATTATTCCCGCGAGCGGCTCAAGAGCTGGATCAAGCGCGGCGAGCTGACCGTCGACGGCGCCAGGGCCCGGCCCAAGGACAAGGTGGCCGGCGGCGAGCGGCTGGTGCTGGAGACGGTGCTCGAGGACGAGGTGCGCTGGACGCCCCAGGCCATCGAGCTGGACATCGTCCACGAGGACGCGTCGGTGCTGGTGGTCAACAAGCCCGCCGGGCTGGTGGTGCATCCGGCCGCGGGCAATCCCGACGGCACGCTGCTCAACGCCCTGCTGCATCATCGCCCGGCACTGGCCGCCATCCCCCGGGCGGGTATCGTGCACCGTCTGGACAAGGACACCACCGGGCTGATGGTGGTGGCCAAGACGCTGGCCGCCCAGACGTCGCTGGTCGAGCAGCTCCAGGCGCGCACGGTGTCACGGGAGTACGATGCGGTGGTGACCGGGGTGATGACCGCCGGGGGCACGGTCGATGCCCCCATCGGCCGCCACCCGCGGGATCGCAAGCGCCAGGCGGTCCATGTCTCCGGCAAGCCGGCGGTGACGCATTATCGGGTGGTGGAGCGTTTCCGCGGGCATACCCATGTGCGCTGCAAGCTGGAAACCGGGCGCACCCACCAGATTCGCGTGCACCTGGCCCATCAGCGCTTTCCGCTGGTGGGGGACGCGCTTTATGGTGGGCGGCTCAAGCTGCCCGCGGGGGCCGGCGAGTCGCTCAAGGAGCTGCTGCGCCATTTCCCGCGCCAGGCCCTGCATGCCCGCAAGCTGGCCTTCATTCACCCCGACAGCGGCGAGACGCTGACCCTGCGGGCCGAGCTGCCGGACGATCTGTGGCTGTTGCTGGATGGCCTGCGGGCCGACCAGGAGGAGAGTTCATGAGCGAGCGTCCGACCCTGCTGCTGCCGGACTGGCCGGCGCCGGCCACTGTCGGCGCCTTCGTCACCACCCGCGAGACCGGGCCCAGCCGCGGGCCGTTCGCGGCCTTCAATCCGGCGCTGCATGTCGGCGACGATCCGCGGGACGTGCAGCGCTGCCGCGAGCTGCTGGCCGAGGAGATCGGCGACGCGCGGGCGCTGCTGTGGCTCGACCAGGTGCATGGCGCCAATGTCGTCCAGGATTATCGGCCTGCGTATGCCGAGCGAGCACCGCGTGCCGATGCGGCGGTCGCCGGTGACGCGGGCCATGCCTGCGTGGTGCTGACCGCCGACTGCCTGCCGGTGTTCTTCTGCGATCGGCGCGGTACCCGCGTCGGCGTGGCGCACGCCGGGTGGCGCGGGCTGGCCGGCGGCGTGCTGGAAGCCAGCGTGGCAGCGCTGGGCATTGCGCCCACGGAGCTGATGGCTTGGCTGGGGCCGGCCATCTCCAATGCCCAGTTCGAGGTGGGCCACGAGGTCCGGGACGCCTTCGTGGCGTTCCAGGCCGAGGCCGAGGAGGCCTTCGAGCCCAGCCCCTATCGGCTCGGCCACTACATGGCGGACCTCTACAAACTCGCCCGGCTGCGCCTCGAGCGCTTGGGGCTCGCGCAGGTCAGCGGCGGCCACTTCTGCACCGCCTGCGAATCGCGCTTCTACTCCCACCGCCGCGATGACGGCGTCACCGGTCGCATGGCCAGCGTGATCTGGCTGCGCTGAATCCCGTCCGGGCTTGATCCGCATCAAGCCCGCCGTGCATCGCCATGCCGGTGACTTGAAACTCGCCCAGCATACCTCCATTGATAGTGTCAACACGGACAAGGGCCGCGTGGCGCGTCCGACCGCGCCATTGCCCCCAATGGAGGATTTTCGATGCGAATCGACCGCATGACCAGCAAGCTGCAGAACGCCCTGGCCGAGGCCCAGTCCCTGGCGGTGGGACGCAGCCACAACCAGCTCGACCCCGGGCATGTGCTGGCCGCGCTGCTCGACGCCGGCGACAGCGGCATCAAGGGCCTGGTGCAGAAGGCCGGTGGCGATGTCGCCAAGCTGCGCGACGGCCTGGCCGAATACCTCGACAACCTGCCCAGCGTCGGCCAGTTCGACGGCAACGTGACCATGAGCCAGGATCTGGCGCGGCTGTTCAACCTCGCCGACCGCGAGGCCCAGGCGCGCGGCGATCAGTACATCGCCAGCGAACTGGTGCTGCTCGCGGCGCTGGAGATGAATCAGCGCATCACCAAGGTGCTGACCCAGGCTGGCCTGAACAAGAAGGCACTGGTGGCGGCCATCGACAGCCTGCGCGGCGGCCAGGCGGTGGACGACGCCGGTGCCGAGGAGAACCGCGAGGCGCTCGACAAGTACACGCTCGACCTCACCGCGCGTGCCGGCGAGGGCAAGCTCGACCCGGTGATCGGCCGCGACGACGAGATCCGCCGCACCATCCAGGTGCTGCAGCGGCGCACCAAGAACAACCCGGTGCTGATCGGCGAGCCCGGGGTGGGCAAGACCGCCATCGTCGAGGGCCTGGCCCAGCGCATCGTCAATGGCGAGGTGCCCGAGGGGCTCAAGGACAAGCGCGTGCTGTCGCTGGACATGGGCGCGCTGCTGGCCGGTGCCAAGTTCCGCGGCGATTTCGAGGAGCGCCTCAAGGCGGTGCTCAGCGAGCTCGCCAAGGAAGAGGGCCGGGTGATCCTGTTCATCGACGAGCTGCATACCATGGTCGGCGCCGGCAAGGCCGAGGGCTCGATGGACGCCGGCAACATGCTCAAGCCCGCCCTGGCGCGCGGCGAGCTGCACTGCGTAGGCGCCACCACGCTCGACGAGTATCGCCAGTACATCGAGAAGGATGCCGCCCTGGAGCGCCGCTTCCAGAAGGTGCTGGTCGACGAGCCCAGCGAGGAGGACACCGTTGCCATCCTGCGCGGCCTCAAGGAGCGCTACGAGGTCCACCACGGGGTGGACATCACCGACGGCGCGATCATCGCCGCGGCCAAGCTCTCGCAGCGCTACATCACCGATCGCCAGCTGCCCGACAAGGCGATCGACCTGATCGACGAGGCGGCCTCGCGGATCCGCATGGAGCTCGACTCCAAGCCCGAGGAGATGGACCGTCTCGACCGCCGGCTGATCCAGCTCAAGATGGAGCGCGAGGCGCTCAAGAAGGAGACCGACGAGGCCTCCCGCAAGCGGCTCGAGAACCTCGAGGCCCAGATCGACGAGCTGGAGCGCGAGTACGCCGACCTCGACGAGGTGTGGAAGGCCGAGAAGGCCAGCATCCAGGGCGCGGCGCAGTTCAAGGCCGAGTTGGAGCAGGCGCGCATCGATCTCGAGGCGGCGCGCCGCCAGGGTGACCTGGGCCGCATGTCCGAGCTGCAGTACGGGGTGATTCCGTCGCTGGAGAAGAAGATCGCCGAGTCCAGCGAGGCCGAGGGCGATACCTCGAGCCACCAGCTGCTGCGCTCCAACGTCACCGAGGAGGAGATCGCCGAGGTGGTGTCGCGCTGGACCGGCATCCCGGTGGCCAAGATGCTCGAGGGCGAGCGCGACAAGCTGCTGCGCATGGAGGACGCGCTGCACGAGCGGGTGATCGGCCAGGACGAGGCGGTCAAGGCGGTCGCCGACGCCGTGCGCCGCTCGCGCGCCGGGCTCGCCGACCCGCACCGGCCCAACGGTTCCTTCCTGTTCCTCGGCCCCACTGGGGTGGGCAAGACCGAGCTGTGCAAGTCGCTGGCCAGCTTCCTCTTCGACACCGAGGAGGCGATGGTGCGCATCGACATGTCCGAGTTCATGGAGAAGCACTCCGTGGCGCGGCTGATCGGTGCCCCTCCCGGCTATGTCGGCTACGAGGAGGGTGGCTACCTGACCGAGGCGGTGCGCCGCAAGCCCTATTCGGTGCTGCTGCTCGACGAGGTCGAGAAGGCCCACCCGGATGTCTTCAACATCCTCCTGCAGGTGCTCGAGGATGGCCGGCTGACCGATGGCCAGGGGCGTACCGTGGACTTCCGCAACACGGTGATCGTGATGACATCCAACATGGGCTCCGACCTGATCCAGCGCCTGGCCGGCGAGGGCGAGGACGCCTACACGCGGATGAAGGACGCCGTGATGGAGGTGGTCGGGCAGCAGTTCCGGCCCGAGCTGATCAACCGCATCGACGAGGTGGTGGTGTTCCACCCGCTGGGGCAGGAGCAGATCCAGCAGATCGCGGCGATCCAGCTGCAGCGGCTGCGTGACCGGCTCGCCGAACGCGACATCGGGCTGGAAGTCTCCGACGACGCCATGGCCCAGCTGGCGGTGGTCGGCTTCGACCCGGTGTTCGGGGCGCGGCCGCTCAAGCGGGCGATCCAGAGCCGGCTGGAGAACCCGCTGGCCCAGGAGCTGCTGGCCGGGCATTTCGTCCCGGGCGATACCGTTCGTGTCACCACCGAGGATGGTCACCTGGCCTTCGCCAAGTAAGCATTCATTCGGCGCGTCGCACCGAGGCCCCGTCTTCCCCCGGGAAGGCGGGGCCTTTTCATGTTCCGGGCCGGGCAATCCGCCACCGCAAAGGCCGCCGTGGTTGACATGGTTATCCGGCTATTGGAATCTTGACGGTTCCTGAGCAAGGGACGTGGCTTCAGCGGGCGATCCCCCAACGCCGCGTGACGGGTAGGCGTTTCGGCCTCTACTCGCCCTGTAAGGACTTCCGGGCACGGGTTAACCGCCTTGCCTGGCCCAACCCCCGACGCGGCGATCCGTCGCGGTGCAGAGTGCAGGCCCCATCCGGGCCGAAGAACGCCAGGGTTTGGCATCAGGTGCCGGCCGCGGGCCGGCAGCGGCATACCGCCGCACTCGACTTTCGCGACCCTTGCCGGGGTGGCGACAAGGCACTCGAGACCTCCAGGGGAGATACACTGTGGAATTGCTTTCCGGCGCCGACATGATCGCCCGCTTCCTTAAGGATGAGGGCGTTGAATACATCTATGGCTATCCGGGAGGGGCAGCGCTGCACATCTACGATGCGCTGTTCCGTCAGGATGCCGTCAAGCACATCCTCGTGCGCCATGAACAGGCCGCGACCCACGCCGCCGACGGCTACGCGCGGGCGTCCGGCAAGCCCGGCACCGTGCTGGTGACCTCCGGCCCCGGCGCGACCAACACCGTTACCGGCATCGCCACCGCCTACATGGACTCGATTCCCATGGTGGTGCTGTGCGGGCAGGTCGCCAGCCACCTGATCGGTGAGGATGCCTTCCAGGAAACCGACATCGTCGGCGTGACCCGGCCGATCGTGAAGCACAGCTTCATCGTCAAGCACCCGACGGAGATCCCGACGGTGCTCAAGAAGGCCTACTACCTGGCGGCCTCCGGGCGGCCGGGACCGGTGGTGGTGGACATTCCCAAGGACATGACCGCGCCCACCGAGCGCTACGAGTACGTCTATCCGAAGAAGGTCAAGCTGCGCTCCTACAACCCGGTCACCCGCGGGCACACCGGCCAGATCAAGAAGGCCGTGGAGCTGATGCTCAAGGCCCGGCGCCCGGTGTTCTATACCGGCGGCGGCGTGGTCACCGGCGATGCCAGCGAGGCGCTGACCGACCTGGTGCAGCGGCTGGGCTATCCGATCACCACCACCCTGATGGGCATCGGCGCCTATCCGCAGCGCGACCGGCAGTCGCTGGGCTGGCTGGGCATGCACGGCTCCTACGAGGCCAACATGGCCATGCACCATGCCGACCTGATCGTCGCCATCGGCGCGCGCTTCGATGACCGGGTGACCAACAACACCTCCAAGTTCTGCCCCACGGCCAAGATCGTCCACGTCGACATCGATCCCAGCTCGATCTCCAAGACCGTGCGCGCCGACGTGCCGATCGTCGGCCCGGCGGGCAGCGTGATCAGCGAGATGATCAGCCTGGTCCAGGGGCGCGAGCCGGCCAACCCCGAGGCGCTGACCGAGTGGTGGGAGCGCATCGACGGCTGGCGCGACGAGCGCCGCGGCAAGCTCTACGAACCGGCCGCGCCTGGCGAGCCGCTCAAGCCGCAGCAGGTGATCGAGGCGATCTGCGAGGCCACCCGGGGCGAGGCGTTCGTCACCACCGATGTCGGCCAGCACCAGATGTTCGCCGCGCAGTACTACAAGTTCGACAAGCCCAACCGCTTCATCACCTCGGGCGGGCTGGGCACCATGGGCTTCGGCTTCCCCGCGGCGATGGGCATCAAGCAGAACTACCCGGACGATGACGTGGTCTGCATCACCGGCGAGGGCAGCTTCCAGATGATGATGCAGGAGCTGTCGACCTGTAAGCAGTACGGCATCGGCGTCAAGATCGTCAACCTCAACAACCAGTCGCTGGGCATGGTCCGCCAGTGGCAGGACCTGAACTACAAGTCGCGTCACGCGCACTCCTACATGGAGTCGCTGCCCGATTTCCAGAAGCTGATCGAGGCCTACGGCTTCACCGCGATTCGCGTGGAACGCGAGGAGGACCTCCTGCCGGCGCTGGAGCGGGCGTTCGCCGACAAGGACGAACTGGTGTTCCTCGATGTCTACGTCGACCCGCGCGAGCACGTCTACCCGATGCAGGTGCCCCTGGGCTCCATGCGTGACATGCTGCTTTCGAAGACGGAGCGGACCTGATGCGCCATATCATCTCGATCCTGATGGAAAACGAACCCGGCGCCCTGTCCCGCGTGGTGGGGCTGTTCTCGCAGCGCAACTTCAACATCGAGTCGCTGAACGTGGCGCCGACCGACGATGCCACCCTGTCGCGCCTGACGGTGACCACCGTGGGCGACGACCGGGTGATCGAGCAGATCACCAAGCATCTCAACAAGCTGATCGACGTGGTCAAGCTGGTCGATCTGACCGAGGGCAATCACGTCGAGCGCGAGCTGATGCTGGTCAAGGTCAAGGCGCTGGGCGCGCAGCGTGACGAGGTCAAGCGTACCGTGGACATCTTCCGCGCGCAGATCGTCGACGTCACGCCGAGCGTCTACACCGTGCAGATCACCGGCGATGCCGCCAAGCTGGACGCCTTCCTGCAGGCCATGAGCCCGATCGGCGTGCTGGAAGTGGCGCGCACCGGCGTCTCGGGAATCTCCCGGGGCGACAAGGTGCTCAGCCTCTAGGCGCGTCGCCTGCGATGGGGGCCGTCGAGCCGTCCCTCCGGGGGCGGCTTTTTGTTGCCGGGGTGTCGGGAATCTGCTGCCAGAGCGCGTGAATCAGCGGATGGCGCAGCTTGCGCTCGAGTACGCACAGGCCGACGTCGTAGGGCGCCAGGCGCGGCGTGACATCGAGGATGCGCACGCGATCGGCCAGCGGGCTGTTGTCGAGCACGATCCGCGGCACCACGCCGACGCCGAAGCCCAGCCCGACCATGCTGACGATCGCCTCGTTGCCGGCGACCTGGGCGTAGATGCGCGGCTTGATGCCGAAGCGGCGAAACCAGGCATCGGTGCGATCCCGGGCCAGCCCCGACTCGGAGAGGATCATCGGCGTCGTCGCCCACTGCGCCGGCGGGCTGTCCGGCGAGGGCACCCAGTCGGCGGGCTCGCTGGGGGCGATGAACACCAGCGGCGAGGTGGCGATGGGCTTGAAGGCCAGCGACCCGGGCAGCGCCTCGGGACGGGCGGTGATCGCCATGTCCTCGTCGCCGCCGATGACCCGGCCGATGGCGTCGGCCGGGTCGCCGGTGTGCAGCTTGAGCTCGATGCGCGGGTGGCGCAGGCGGAACTCGCTGAGCAGCTCGTAGAGGAAGCTGTAGCTGGCGGTGACCGAGCAGTAGATGCTGATCTCGCCGGTCAGTTCGCCGCTCTGCTCCATCAGTGTCTGGCGCAGCAGGGCCCACTGTTCCAGGGTGTCACGGGCGTACTGCTGGAAGAGGCGGCCCTCGCGGGTCAGTGCCACGCGACGGTTGTCGCGCTCGAACAGCGACACGCCGAGGCTGGCCTCGAGCTGGGCGATGGTGCGGCTGAGCGTCGAGGGGCTGACGTGGCAGGCGTCGCTGGCGCGGCCGAAGTGCAGGGTCTCGGCCAGGGCGAGGAAGTGCCTGAGGGGGCGCAGGTCCATGGCGTATTGCACCTGGTGAATTGAAATGTTGCAAATATAGCGTTTTACGCAACGCAGTGCCTGCCGTATCGTGTCTCCAGACACAAGGAGCGGCGCCCGCACTGCGGTCGACCGGTCCACCACGCCGCGCTAGACGGCGGGCCATCAACGCTGACGCAATCCTTTACTCGCTCGATATCACGGAGTTTCCCCATGCGCGTTTACTACGACAAAGATTGCGACCTGTCGCTCGTTCAGGCCAAGAAGGTGGCCATCGTCGGTTACGGCTCCCAGGGCCATGCCCACGCCAACAACCTGAAGGAGTCCGGCGTCGACGTGACCGTCGCCCTGCGCAAGGGCTCCTCCTCCGCGGCCAAGGCCGAGGGTGCCGGCCTCAAGGTGGCCAGCGTGGCCGACGCCAGCCGCGAGGCCGACATCGTCATGGTGCTGGCGCCGGACGAGAACCAGAAGGCCATCTACGAGAACGAGATCGAGCCCAACCTCAAGCAGGGCGCGACGCTGGCCTTCGCCCACGGCTTCAACATCCATTACAACCAGATCGTGCCGCGCAGCGACCTGGACGTGATCATGATCGCGCCCAAGGCGCCGGGTCACACCGTGCGCTCCGAGTTCACCCGTGGCGGCGGCATCCCCGACCTGATCGCCGTCGAGCAGAATGCCTCTGGCCAGGCCAAGGAAATCGCCCTGTCCTACGCCGCGGCGATCGGCGGTGGTCGTACCGGCATCATCGAGACCACCTTCCGCGACGAGACCGAGACCGACCTGTTCGGTGAGCAGACCGTGCTCTGCGGCGGCGCCGTCGAGCTGGTCAAGGCCGGGTTCGAGACCCTGACCGAAGCCGGCTATGCCCCGGAAATGGCCTACTTCGAGTGCCTGCACGAGCTCAAGCTGATCGTCGACCTGATGTACGAAGGCGGCATCGCCAACATGAACTACTCGATCTCCAACAACGCCGAGTACGGCGAGTACGTCACCGGCCCGGAGGTCATCAACGACGAGTCGCGTGCGGCGATGCGCAATGCGCTCAAGCGCATCCAGAGCGGCGAGTACGCCAAGATGTTCATCCAGGAAGGCAACACCAACTATCCGTCGATGCATGCCCGTCGGCGTCTCAACGCCGAGCATCCCATCGAGCAGGTCGGCGAGAAGCTGCGTGCCATGATGCCGTGGATCGCCGCCAATCAGCTGGTCGACAAGAGCAAGAACTGAGCGTTTCCGAACGACAGGCAGCATCTCCAGAGGCGCGGAAATCCGCGCCTCTGGCGTTTCCGGGTGGCGGTGGATGGGCGAGTGAGCCTATCGTTAGGGGCGGCAGGGTGTAGAATGCGCGCTCATGCCGGATGCTGGCAACGGAACGAGACTTTATGACCCAAGAGCCTCAACAGGATACGCACGCTTCAACGCCCCCGACCTCGGCCGAGTCCGAGTTTTCCGAATTCGCCCGGGAAACCGATGTCGTCGAGGAAACCGTCGAGAATGGCAAGAAGGTCAGACGCCGCGGCATCTACCTGCTGCCCAACCTGTTCACGACCTCGGCGCTGTTCTCGGGGTTCTTCGCCGTGGTGGCGGCCATCAACGGCGACTTTGCCGCGGCGGCCATCGCCATCTTCGTGTCGATGGTGCTCGACGGCCTGGATGGCCGCGTGGCGCGGCTGACCAACACCCAGAGTGCCTTCGGGGCGGAATACGACAGCCTGGCCGACATGCTCTCCTTCGGCGTGGCACCCGCGGTGGTGGCCTTCTCGTGGATTCTTCAGGATGTCGGCAAGATCGGCTGGATCGCCGCCTTCGTGTATGTGGCCGGCGCGGCCCTGCGCCTGGCACGCTTCAACGTCCAGCTCGGTTCCACCGACAAGAAGTGGTTCATCGGCCTGCCGAGTCCATCGGCGGCGGCCCTGGTGGCCGGATGTGTCTGGGTGTTCCACAGCTTCGATATCGAAGCCTACGCCTTCAAGCTGCTGATGACCTTCATCGTGGTGGCCGCCGGCGTGCTGATGGTCAGCAATATTCGCTACTACAGCTTCAAGGAAATCGACCTCAAGGGGCCGGTGCCGTTCGTGGCGCTGCTGGCGATCGTGCTGATCTTTGTGGTGATCTCGCTGGAGCCATCGGTGATGCTGCTGGCGCTGTTCGGCTGCTACGTGGCTTCCGGGCCGCTGATGGCTGCCAAGCGCAAGCTCAAGGGGCAGCCGGCCCCCGACAGGGTAAATACCGACGTCGAGCATTGAGTACGGCTCCTCGCCGGAAATGTTCCCCCGACGCCCCCCTTCTGGCGGGCGTTTTTGTCTATTCAGTTTATCCACACCCGGTTGTCGGCGGTTCATGAAGGCGGCTGTGGACAGGCGGATTCGGGCGAGGGGCGTGGCGCCGAAATTTTTTTCGGG
>NZ_JBSREH010000006.1:0-24767 GCF_055145905.1 Modicisalibacter sp.
TCAGTCGCGATGAACCGGCCACCGGGACACCGCCGTCGGGGATGAATCCCCTCCCACAAGACCGCCCATCCGGCTGACCGGCTCGGCCACGGTTGCTGGTTGTGGGAGCGACTTCAGTCGCGATGAACCGGCCACCGGTACACCGTTAGTCGAGGTCGTGATTGACCGCCCAGACCGCGGCCTCGACCCGCGAGCGCAGCCCGAGCTTTCTGAGCACGTGCTTGACGTGGACCTTGACCGTGCCCTCGCTGATCGCCAGCCGGCGGGCGATCAGCTTGTTGCTCAGCCCGCGGGCCAGGGCGCGCAGGGTCTCGCGCTCGCGGGCGGTGAGGGTGGCCAGGGCGTCCTCGCCGGGGGCGGTGCGTGACCCGCTCAGGGCGCGGGCCAGCAGGCCGGCAAGCCGCGGGCTGATCGCCATCTGCCCCTCGGCGGCTTCCTTGATCGCCGCCAGCAGGTCCTCGGGTTCCATGTCCTTGAGCAGGTAGCCGTCGGCGCCGGCGCGCAGCGCGGCGATCACGTCGTCCTCGGCGTCGGAGACGGTGAGCATGACGATGCGCGACTCGACCCCGGCCTCGCGCAGGGCCCGCAGGGCATCCAGGCCGTCCATCCGGGCCATGTTCAGGTCCATCAGGATCAGCGCCGGGGATTCGCGGGTGGCGATATCCAGGGCCGCCTGGCCGTCGGTGGCCTCGCCGGCGACGCTCAGGGCGGTGTCCATTTCGAGCAGCTGGCGAACGCCGCGGCGGAACAGGGGATGGTCGTCGACGATCAGGACCGGGGTCGTCATTCGGCGTCTCCGGGCAGGGTGGTGGTGGGTGCCTCGCGGCGCACCTGGGGTGTGAAACGCAGGCGCACCTCGGTGCCGCCCGCGGTCGGTGCCGTCAGGTCGAGCCGGCCGTCCAGCCCGGCGGCGCGCTCGCGCATGATGGTGGTGCCGTAGTGGCCGGGCTGGTCCGTGCGCTCGCCGAGCCCGACGCCGTCGTCGTGGACACTGACCGTCACCCGGCCGTGCGCGTCGGTCTCGAGGCAGACCTCGCAGCGGCTCGCCCGGGCGTGATGGAGCACGTTGGACAGCGCCTCGCGGACGATCTGCAGGACGTGCATCTGCTCGTTGGGCGACAGCGGACAGTGGTCGAGCCGGTAGTCGAGATGGATGGAAAGCTCGCCGCGCCGCGTGAACTCGCGCACCGTCTCCTCGAGCGCGGCCTCCAGCCCCGGCCCGCTCATCTTCAGACGGAAGGTGCTGAGCAGCTCGCGCAGCTGCCGATAGGCGGCGTTGAGCCCCTCGCGCAGCTCGTCGAGCACCGCCTCGGTGTCGGCCGCCGGGGCCTGGGCGCGAACCAGCGCCTGCAGGCGGGCGACCTGGATCTTCAGGTAGGAGAGCGACTGGGCCAGCGAGTCGTGCAGTTCCCGGGCGATCACCGCGCGCTCGTCCATCAGCGCCAGGCGGCGCTGCTCGGCGTAGCCCTGGGCCAGCGAGATCGAGGTGGCGATCAGCCCGGCGATGGTGTCCGCCAGATCGCGCTGCCAGGGTTCGGGCGGCGAGTGGGGCGGGTGCTGGATCAGCAGCACGCCGTAGTGGCGGTCGGCCTCGCTGACCGCCACCCGGTAGACCCAGGGCGAGGGGGTGTCGTCGTGGTCGTCGAGGCAGGGCACGCAGTCCGGCGCCCGGCAGAAGTCGGGGCAGTCCTCGGCCCGGGTGGACAGGCGCAGGTAGGCCTGCTCGGCGTCGGCCTGGGCCAGGCACAGGGTGATCGGCCCCAGCCCGGTGACGGCGGCGAGCTGGGCGAGCACGTGCCGGTAGCGGGCATCGCCGGGCGGGGCACCGTTGAGCCGGCGTGCCGCCTGATAGAGCAGGCCGAGGCTCTCGTTGCTGCGCTGGAGCTCGGCGGTCTTGGCGGCCACCCGCTCCTCCAGCCGGCCGTACATCTGCGACAGGTTCTCGTTCATCTGGTTGATGGTGCGCGACAGCAGACCCAGCTCGTCGCCCGCCGTGTAGCGGGTGCGGCCGCTGAAGTCGCCGTGCCGGGCCCGCTCGACCACCTGCAGCAGATCGCGCAGCGGCGGCATCACCCCGGCGGCCAGCTTGTACATGGCCAGGAACACCAGGCCCAGCGTCAGGAACAGGATGACGCCCTGGAACAGCCGCAGCAGCTGGATGCGCGATTCCGCCTCGCGCTGCAGCTGGCCGACCAGCCGGTCGACCTGGTCGACGAAGTCGCCCACGCGGGCGGCGACGTCGGCCGGTGCGGTGGCCGCGGGTGTCTGCATCAGCGGGCGCAGTTGCTCGCGCCACTGTTCGGCGACCGCCTGGTACTGGCGGGTCAGCGGGTGCTGCGGGTCGTCCGGCAGGCGCTCGGTGATCACCGGCGAGGCCAGGCTGCGGTCGAGTTCGGCGAGCCGGTCAGGCAGGCGTTCGGCGCTGTCGGGCCGGGCCCGCGTGGCGAGCAGCCGGTAGGCCTGCATGCGCAGGGCGCCGGCCTGGTTGATCGCCGCCGCGTCGCCGCTGGCGGTCTCGGCGATGACGATCGAGCCGAGCATGCTGGTCAGTGCCAGCAGCACGATGCCGGCCATGGCCAGCCCGGCGCGAAAGGTCAGGGAACGGGGCATGAGAGACGATCTCGACACACGACGGGGGAGTACCTCCAATGAGTCAACCGGCCGGGGGCGCCACGCCGCCGGGGCGACCCTTCCTGAAAAATTGTTGTTGTTCAAGGTGTTGCCAGGGGTGGCCGAATACCCCGAAAGAGGTATCCAGCCTAGTCTCGCCGAGGCGTCGGGACAAGCACATTGACTCAGGTCAACGGCCGGCCCGCCCCCCTGTAGCAAGGTCCGCTCAGAGCGCCTTTCGCAGCGCCCGACCCGGGCGAAAAGGCGCTCGGGAAGTCTTTGACCGAGCCAGAGGGGACGACCATGGCCAACACTACCAGCCCGCCGAAGCGCGCCCAGAATCGCGCCCTGGGCCTTTCCACGCTGGCGTTCACCCTGTGTTTCGCAGTGTGGACGCTGTTTTCCATTCTCGGCCTGCAGATCAAGCAGGAGTTCGACCTGTCGGACACCCAGCTCGGCCTGCTGATGGCGACGCCGGTACTCACCGGCTCGATCAGCCGACTGTTCCTGGGCATCCTCACCGACCGCTTCGGCGGGCGCTGGGTGTTCAGCCTGTTGATGCTGGCCACCGCCGGCTGCGTCTACCTGCTGACCTTCGCCACCAGCTACCCCATGCTGCTGCTGGGCGCCCTGGGCATCGGCCTGGCCGGCGGCTCGTTCATCGTCGGCGTGGCCTACACCTCGGCGTGGTTCGAGCCCGGGCGTCAGGGCACCGCGCTGGGCATCTTCGGCGCCGGCAACGTCGGCGCGGCGGTGACCAACTTCGGGGCGCCCTTCCTGCTGCTGGCGCTGGGCTGGCAGGGCGCGGCGCTGGTCTACGCCACGGTGATGGCGATCATGGGCGTGGCCTTCCTGCTGCTGGCCCGCACCGACCCGCAGAGCGCCCAGCGTCGTGCCGACGCCGTGCCGCTCAAGCAGCAGCTGGCGCCGCTGGTCGAGCTGCGGGTGTGGCGCTTCTCGCTGTACTACTTCTTCGTCTTCGGCGGCTTCGTCGCCCTGGCGCTGTGGCTGCCGCACTACCTGGTCGAGGTCTACGGCCTGAGCATCACCGCCGCGGGCATCGTCGCCGCGCTGTACACCATCCCGGCGTCGCTGTTCCGCATCCTCGGCGGCTGGCTCTCCGATCGCTACGGCGCACGGCGCGTGATGTACGCCACGCTGATCGCCTCGGCGGTGTGCAGCTTCCTGCTCAGCTACCCGCCGACCCGCTACAGCGTGCAGGGCGTGCACGGCACCCTGGAGTTCTCCTTCACCATGAACCTGATCGGCTTCGTCGCGCTGATCATGGTGCTGGGCTTCTTCATGTCGCTGGGCAAGGCGGCGGTGTTCAAGCACATCCCCAGCTACTACCCGCAGCATGTCGGCGCGGTGGGCGGCGTGGTGGGCATGATCGGCGGGCTGGGCGGTTTCTTCCTGCCGCTGACCTTCGGCATGCTCAACGACGTGGTGGGTATCTGGCAGAGCTGCTTCATGCTGCTGTTCGTGGTCTCCGGCGCGGCGCTGGCGTGGATGCACTACGCGATCCTGCGGGCCAGCCGTCACGAATGGCGTACCGGCCGCGAGGTCCGCGACCTGCCGGAACTGGCCACCCCCAGCCATTTCGTGCTTCAGGACTGGCGTCCCGAGGACCCGGACTTCTGGGCCGAGAAGGGCAAGCGCATCGCCACCCGCAACCTGTGGATCTCGATCCCCAACCTGCTGCTGGCCTTCTCGGTGTGGATGGTGTGGTCGGTGGTGGTCGCCAAGCTGCCCCAGGTGGGCTTCGACTACAGCTCCAACCAGCTGTTCTGGCTGGCCGCGCTGCCCGGGCTGTCCGGCGCCACGCTGCGCATCTTCTACAGCTTCATGGTGCCGATCGTCGGCGGCCGGCGCTTCACCGCGCTGTCCACCGCCTCGCTGGCGCTGCCGGCACTGTGGATCGGCTTCGCCGTGCAGAACCCCGACACTCCCTACCTGGTGATGCTGATCCTGGCGCTGCTGTGCGGCTTCGGCGGCGGCAACTTCGCCTCGAGCATGGCCAACATCTCGTTCTTCTATCCCAAGCGCGAAAAGGGCAACGCCCTGGCGCTCAACGCCGGACTGGGCAACCTGGGCGTCAGCGTCATGCAGTTCTTGATCCCGCTGGCGATCACCGCCGGGGTGTTCGGTGCACTGGGCGGCGAGCCCCAGACCCTCGGCGACGGTGACCGCCTGTGGCTGCAGAACGCCGGCTTCGTGTGGGTGCCGTTCATCCTGATCGGCGCGGTGGCGGCCTGGTTCGGCATGAACGACATCGCCAGCGCGAAGTCCTCGTTCAAGGACCAGGCGGTAATCTTCAAGCGCAAGCACAACTGGCTGATGTGCGTGCTCTACACCGGCACCTTCGGCAGCTTCATCGGCTATTCCGCGGGCTTCCCGCTGCTGGCCTCCAACCAGTTCCCCGAGGTCGACGTGCTGCAGTTCGCCTTCCTGGGGCCGCTGGTGGGCGCGCTGTCCCGCGCCGGCACCGGCTGGGTCTCGGATCGCTTCGGCGGTGCCCGGGTCACCCTGTGGGTGTTCGCGGCGATGATCGCCTGCGTCGCCGGGGTGCTGTTCTTCCTCGGCATCAAGGACCAGCCGGGCGCCTTCTGGGGCTTCTTCGCCATGTTCCTGCTGCTGTTCTTCTTCACCGGGGTGGGCAACGCCAGCACCTTCCAGATGATCCCCGAGATCTTCCGCCAGGAAGTGGCGCGGCTGATGCCCGATCTCGACGCCGCGGCGCAGCGCCAGCAGAGCGAGAAGGAATCCGCGGCGACCATCGGCTTCACCTCGGCGATTGCCGCTTACGGGGCCTTCTTCATTCCCAAGACCTTCGGCAGCTCCATCGCCCTGACCGGCGGAGCCGAGCTGGCGCTGTACGGCTTCATCGCCTTCTACGCCGTCTGCGTGGCCCTGACCTGGTTCTACTACACCCGCGCCAACGCCGAGATCCGCTTTCAGGAGCCCGGGCGGGCGACGCCGGCCCAGACCGCGTCGTCATGACCCCGAGCCATTGAGGAGAGAGATTCCATGAGTCATTTTCTGGACCGCCTGAAGTACCTGACCCGCCGCCCCGAGCACTTCGCCGAGGGCCACGGCGAGACCCGCGACGAAACCCGCGACTGGGAGGACGGCTACCGGGCCCGCTGGCAGCACGACAAGATCGTGCGCTCCACCCACGGCGTGAACTGCACCGGCTCGTGCAGCTGGAAGATCTACGTCAAGAACGGCCTGGTCACCTGGGAGACCCAGCAGACCGACTACCCGCGCACCCGGCCGGACCTGCCCAACCACGAGCCGCGCGGCTGCCCGCGCGGGGCCAGCTACTCCTGGTACCTGTACAGCGCCAACCGGCTCAAGTACCCCTTGATCCGCAAGCCGCTGCTGGCGCTGTGGCGCGAGGCGCTCGAGCGCCACGACGACCCGGTGGACGCCTGGGCGTCGATCGTCGAGGACCCGACCCGGGCCAGGCAGTACAAGAAGGCCCGCGGCCTGGGCGGCTTCGTGCGCGCGAACTGGGAGGAGATGGAGACGCTGATCGCCGCCTCCAACGTCTACACCGCCAAGCAGTACGGCCCCGACCGGGTCATCGGCTTCTCGCCGATCCCCGCCATGTCGATGGTCAGCTACGCCGCCGGGGCACGCTACCTGTCGCTGATCGGCGGGGTCTGCCTGTCGTTCTACGACTGGTACTGTGACCTGCCGCCGGCGAGCCCGCAGACCTGGGGCGAGCAGACCGACGTGCCGGAATCCGCCGACTGGTACAACTCGGGCTACCTGATCGCCTGGGGCTCCAACGTGCCCCAGACCCGCACCCCGGACGCCCACTTCTTCACCGAGGTGCGCTACAAGGGCACCAAGACCGTGGCGATCACCCCGGACTACGCCGAGGTGGCCAAGCTCGCCGACGAGTGGCTGTCCGCCAAGCAGGGCACCGACGCGGCGCTGGCGATGGCGATGGGCCACGTGATCCTCAAGGAGTTCCACCTCGAGCGCCAGGACCCCTACTTCACCGACTACGTGCGCCGCTACACCGACATGCCGATGCTGGTCGAGCTCGAGCCCCGCGAGGACGGCAGCTACGCCCCCGGCCGCCAGCTGCGCGCCAGCGACTTCGGCGAGGCGCTCGGCCAGGCCAACAACCCCGAGTGGAAGACCGTCGCCTGGGACAAGGCGAGCGACCGGCTGGTGGTGCCGCGCGGCTCGATCGGCTTCCGCTGGGGCCAGGACGGCGTCGAGGCCGACCGGGGCAAGTGGAACCTCGAGCCGCGGGACGCCGAGGGTCGCGAGATCGAGCCGCTGCTCACCTTCGCCGAGCATCGTGACGACGTGGCGCGGGTCGCCTTCCCCTACTTCGGCGGCATCGAGCGCGAGCACTTCGCCCACGTCGCCGGCAACGACGTGCTCTACCACAGCCTGCCGGTCAAGCGCCTGACCCGCGCCGACGGCAGCACGGTGCTGGCGGTCACGGTGTTCGACCTGACCTGCGCCAACTACGGCATCGACCGTGGCTTCGGTGCGGCGGACGCCGACGACGGCGCCACCGACTACGGCCAGGTGCGCCCCTACACCCCGGCCTGGCAGGAGAAGATCACCGGGGTGCCCGCCGCCCAGTGCCTGCGCATCGCCCGCGAGTTCGCCGACAACGCCTCCAGGACCCATGGCCGCAGCATGATCATCGTCGGTGCCGGCATGAACCACTGGTACCACATGGACATGAGCTACCGCGGGCTGATCAACATGCTGGTGCTGTGCGGCTGCGTGGGCCAGAGCGGTGGCGGCTGGTCGCACTACGTCGGCCAGGAGAAGCTGCGCCCGCAGACCGGCTGGCTGCCGCTGGCCTTCGGCCTCGACTGGACGCGCCCGCCGCGCCAGATGAACGGCACCTCGTTCTTCTACAACCACTCCAGCCAGTGGCGCTACGAGAAGCTCAAGATCCAGGAGATCCTCTCGCCGCTGGCCGATCCCCAGCAGTACGGAGGCAGCCTGATCGACTACAACGTGCGTGCCGAGCGCATGGGCTGGCTGCCCTCGGCGCCGCAGCTCGACACCAACCCGCTGCGCCTGGCCGCGGCCGCCGAGGCGGCGGGCCTGTCCACCAAGGACTACGTCGTGCAGCAGCTCAAGGCCGGCAAGCTCGCCTTCGCCGCCGAGGACCCGGACAACCCGCAGAACTTCCCGCGCAACCTGTTCATCTGGCGCTCCAACCTGCTGGGCAGCTCCGGCAAGGGCCACGACTACCTGCTCAAGTACCTGCTGGGCGCCAACCACGGCGTGCAGGGCAAGGATCTGGGCAGCATGGACGGCGTCAAGCCCGAGGAGGTGACATGGCGCGACGAGGCCGCCGAGGGCAAGCTCGACCTGCTGGTGACGCTGGACTTCCGCATGTCCACCACCTGCCTGTACTCGGACATCGTGTTGCCCACCGCGACCTGGTACGAGAAGGACGATCTCAACACCTCGGACATGCATCCGTTCATCCACCCGCTGACCGCGGCCACCGACCCGGCCTGGGAATCGCGCAGCGACTGGGAGATCTACAAGGGCATCGCCGGGGCGTTCTCGCGGGTCTGCCCGGGGCATCTCGGCGAGGAGACCGACCTGGTCACCCTGCCGCTGCAGCACGATTCCCCGGGAGAACTCGCCCAGCTCGACGTCAAGGACTGGAAGCGCGGCGAGTGCGAGCCGATTCCCGGCAGGACCATGCCCAGCCTGGTCGAGGTCAAGCGTGACTACCCGGCCACCTACGAGCGCTTCACCTCGCTGGGGCCGGCGCTCGAGTCGCTGGGCAACGGCAGCAAGGGCATCAACTGGACGACCGACAAGGAGGTGGAACTGCTCGGCCGGCTCAACCGCCGCAAGCTCGACGGCGCCGCCAAGGGCCGCCCGTGCATCGAGAGCGCCATCGACGCCGCCGAGACCATCCTCTCGCTGGCGCCGGAGACCAACGGCCAGGTGGCGGTGCGCGCCTGGGAATCGCTGTCCAAGGTCACCGGGCGCGATCATACCCACCTGGCGCGGCCCAAGGAGGAGGAGAAGATCCGCTTCCGCGACGTGGTCGCCCAGCCGCGCAAGATCATCTCCAGCCCCACCTGGTCGGGGCTCGAGGACGAGCACGTCTCCTACAACGCCGGCTACACCAACGTCCACGAGCTGATCCCCTGGCGCACCGTCAGCGGCCGCCAGCAGCTCTACCAGGATCACCCCTGGATGCGCGCCTTCGGCGAGAGCCTGCTGGCCTACCGGCCGCCGATCGACACCAAGGCGGTGGCCAGCGTCCACGCGCCCAGGTCCAACGGCAACCCGGAGATCGCGCTCAACTGGATCACCCCGCACCAGAAGTGGGGCATCCACTCCACCTACTCGGACAACCTGCTGATGCAGACCCTGTCCCGCGGCGGGCCGATCGTCTGGCTCTCCGAGGAGGACGCCCAGGCCATCGGCGTCGAGGACAACGACTGGCTCGAGCTCTACAACGCCAACGGCGCGATCACCGCCCGTGCGGTGGTCAGCCAGCGGGTCAAGACCGGCATGGCGATGATGTATCACGCCCAGGAGCGGCTGGTGAACATCCCCGGCTCGGAGATCTCCGGTACCCGCGGCGGCATCCACAACTCGGTGACCCGCATCTGCCCCAAGCCGACCCACATGATCGGCGGCTACGGCCAGCTGGCCTACGGCTTCAACTACTACGGCACCGTGGGTGCCAACCGTGACGAGTTCGTCATCGTGCGCAAGATGAAGCGTGTCGACTGGCTGGACGGCGAAGGCAACGATTACGAACAGGAGGCCGTGAAATGAAGATTCGTTCCCAGGTCGGCATGGTGCTCAACCTCGACAAGTGCATCGGCTGTCATACCTGCTCGGTCACCTGCAAGAACGTCTGGACCAGCCGTGAAGGCGTCGAGTACGCCTGGTTCAACAACGTCGAGACCAAGCCCGGCATCGGCTACCCCAAGGAGTGGGAGAACCAGGCCAAGTGGAAGGGCGGCTGGCTGCGCCGCAAGGACGGCAAGATCGAGCCGCGCATCGGCGGCAAGTGGCGGGTGCTGGCGAACATCTTCGCCAACCCCGACCTGCCGGAGATCGACGACTACTACGAGCCGTTCACCTTCGACTACCAGCACCTGCACACCGCCAAGCAGGGCGAGCACCAGCCCACCGCGCGGCCGCGCTCGCTGATCTCCGGCGAGCGCATGAAGAAGGTCGAATGGGGCCCCAACTGGGAGGAGATCCTCGGCACCGAGTTCGCCAAGCGGCGTCGCGACGCCAACTTCGCGCAGATCGAGGCCGACATCTACGGCCAGTTCGAGAACACCTTCATGATGTACCTGCCGCGGCTGTGCGAGCACTGCCTCAACCCGGCGTGCGTGGCGTCGTGCCCGAGTGGCGCGATCTACAAGCGCGAGGAAGACGGCATCGTGCTGATCGACCAGGACAAGTGCCGCGGCTGGCGGATGTGCGTCTCCGGCTGCCCGTACAAGAAGATCTACTACAACTGGAAGTCCGGCAAGTCCGAGAAGTGCATCTTCTGCTACCCGCGCATCGAGGCCGGCCAGCCGACGGTGTGCTCCGAGACCTGCGTGGGGCGCATCCGTTACCTGGGCGTGCTGCTCTACGACGCCGACCGCATCGAGGAGGTCGCCGCCTCCGCCGACGAGCGCGACCTCTACCGGCGCCAGTGCGAGATCTTCCTCGACCCCAACGACCCCGAGGTGATCGCCCAGGCGCGGCGTGACGGCATCCCGGAGAACGTCATCGTCGCCGCACAGGCCTCGCCGGTCTACAAGCTGGCCATGGACTGGCAGCTGGCGCTACCGCTGCACCCCGAGTACCGCACCCTGCCGATGGTCTGGTACGTGCCGCCGCTGTCGCCGATCCAGTCGGCGGCCGAGGCCGGGCACCTCGAGGACGACGGCGTGCTGCCGAAGATCGAGTCGCTGCGCATCCCGGTCCAGTATCTCGCCAACCTGCTCACCGCCGGCGACGAGGGCCCCGTGGTGCTGGCGCTCAAGCGGCTGATGGCGATGCGCGTCTACATGCGCGGCAAGCACGTCGACGGCGAGACGAACCAGGCCGTGCTCGACGCCGTGGGACTCAGCGAGGCCCAGGTCGAGGCCATGTACCGCTACCTGGCGATCGCCGACTACGAGGACCGCTTCGTGGTGCCCACCAGCCACCGCGAGCTGGCCCGCGAGGCCTTCCCCGAGCGCGGCGGCTGCGGCTTCAGCTTCGGCAACGGCTGCCAGGGCGGCGACAGCGAGACCAGCCTGTTCGGCGGCCGCAAGCAGACCACCACCCTGGTGCAGCCGGTGAATGTCTACGACCCGCAGACCGAGGAGGCCGCCCGTGACTGACACCACCCAGCGCAGCCTGCGCGCCCTGGCGCGGCTGCTCGACTACCCCGAGGCCGAGCTGCAGGCCGCCGCCGACGAGCTGGCGGCGGTGTTCGCCGCCGAGGCTCGGCTGCCGGCGGCCCTGCGCGAGGCGCTCGTCGGCTGGTGCCGACGGCTCGCCGCGACGCCGCTGCTCGATCTGCAGGCCGACTACGTGGCGCTGTTCGACAAGGGCCGCGCCACCTCGCTGCTGCTCTTCGAGCACGTCCACGGCGAGTCCCGCGACCGCGGCCAGGCGATGGTCGACCTGCTCGACGAGTACCAGGCCGCCGGCTTCGCGCTCGACGCCCGCGAGCTGCCCGACTACCTGCCGCTGTTCCTCGAGTACCTGTCCACCCGCGACGAGGCCGAGATCGGCCGCTGGCTGGGCGAGATCCGTCACATCCTGGCGCGGCTCGCCGCCCGCCTGGAGGAGCGCGAGGCCGGCCACGCCCTGGTGCCGCTGGCGCTGCTGGCGCTGATCGGCGCCGAGGGCGACGTCGCCGAGCATCGCGAGCCGGTGAAGCAGGAGCCCCGCGACGACACCCCGGCGGCACTGGATGCCGTGTGGGAGGAGGAGGCGGTGCGCTTCTCGGCCGCCTCCGACGAGGACTGTGCGCTGCAGTCCGCCGAAGGGCGACGGCTCGCCGAACGCAAGCGTACCGCGCCCGCCGAGGCCGTGCGCTTCGTCGACGCCGCGCCGCGTGTTTCCGCCGTTTCCGGAGAACCGTCATGAACTACGTCAATACCCTGCTGTTCGGGCTGTACCCGTATCTCGCCGGCAGCGTCTTTCTGATCGGCAGCCTGCTGCGCTTCGACCACGGCCAGTACACCTGGAAGACCGGCTCCAGCCAGCTGCTCTCGCGGCGCCAGCTGCGGCTGGGCAGCAATCTCTTCCACATCGGTATCCTGGTGATCTTCTTCGGCCATCTGGTGGGCCTTTTGACCCCGCACTGGGTCTACGCGCCGTTCATGGCCGCCGGCACCAAGCAGGTCGTCGCCATCGTGGTCGGCGGGCTGGCGGGGCTGTCGTGTCTGGCCGGCGGGGCGATCCTGCTGCACCGCCGGCTCACCAACCCGCGGGTGCGGGCCTCCTCGAGCTTTACCGACAACCTGATCCTGATCCTGCTGCTCATCCAGGTGTCGCTGGGCCTGCTGACGATCTTCTCGGCCCTGCATCACCTCGACGGCGGGGCGATGCTGATGCTCGCCGAGTGGGCGCAGGCGGTTGTCTACTTCAAGGGCAACGCGGCGGTGCATCTCGCCGAGATCGGCTGGATCTACAAGCTGCACATCCTGCTGGGGCTGACCATCGTGCTGCTCTTCCCGTTCACCCGGCTGGTGCATGTGTGGAGCGCGCCGCTGGGGTATCTGGGGCGGCGGTATCAGATCGTCCGGCGCCGGGCCTGAGGGTCTGCCGAAAAATGCCTGCGCTCGGCGATTTTCAGACAAGGCCAGGGGGGATATCTGGCTGGGCGTGCAGGACGAGGGCGCCGGAGGCAGGCCGTAGAGGAGGTCCTACGCCATGGAAGGCGTAGGTAGCGCCCATGGATGGGTTTACAGCGCCTCCTCGCAGGCCTGCCTCCGGTTCAGCCCCGAGTGGCCGTGAGATGGCTACATCCTCGCTGGGCGAGGCAGCACGCCTGAAGACATTGAGAGAGTCATGACCATGCAACAGATTGCCATCGAAACCCTGCCGGGCGGCGCCGCGCCGATCCGCGTCGGCGAGATCGCCATCGACGAGGCCGAGATCGCCCGCGAGATGCAGCACCACCCGGCCGACAGCGCCGACGGCGCCCGCGACGGCGCGCTGCGGGCCCTGGTGGTCCGCGAGCTGCTGCGCCAGCGCGCACAGATGCTGGGCCTCGACGGCGACGACGAGGCCGCCGTCGCCGCCCTGCTCGAGCAGGAGCTGCCGATTCCCGAGCCCGACGAGGCCGATTGCCGACGCTACTTCGACGCTCACCGCGAGCGCTTCGGCGAGCCGGCGCGGCTGTCGGTGCGCCATATCCTGCTGGCGGCGGCCCCGGACGATGCCGAGGCCCGCGACGCCGGCTATCGCCGGGGCATGGCGTTGATCGCCGAGCTCGAGGAGCATCCCGAACGCTTCACCGACCTGGCCCGCCGCCACTCCGCCTGCCCCTCGCAGGAAGCCGGCGGCGAGCTGGGCTGGCTCACCCCGGGGCAGACCGTTGCCGAGCTGGACCGCGCCCTGCAGACCCTGCCCGAGGGCCTGCACGACCGGCCGCTGGCCTCGCGCTACGGCTGGCACCTGGTCTGCATCGATGAGCGCCGCGAGGCCCGCCCGCGCCCCTTCGAGGCGGTCGCCGAACGGGTGCGCCACACCCTGTGCGAACAGGCTTCGCGCCGCGCCCTGCGCCACTACCTGCTGGCCCTGGAGGCCGAGATCGGCGTCACCGGGTTCCGGCTCGACGACGATGCCGAGGGCGCGTTGATGCAGTAACGATTGAGCAACGCAGGCCGGCCGCCGCGCCGGAAGTCCGTCACTGTCCCGCTGCTATGGGCGGGGAAGGAGGTTGTCATGACACGCGATGCATCCACCCGGCCGCCGCTAGTCTACTCCTGCTCGGGGTGTTCGGATGTCGCCCAGCTGGCCAACGCGGTGGCGCTGCGACTCGATCACGCCGGCACCGCCGAGATGTCGTGCATCGCCGGCGTCGGCGGCGGCGTGCCGGGGCTGGTGAAGACGGCGCGCTCGGGACGGCCGATCGTCGCCATCGACGGCTGCCAGATGCACTGCGCCAGCCACTGCCTGGCCAACGCCGGGGTGACGCCCACCGAGCACGTGCGGCTCTACGAGCGCGGCCTGAAGAAGCGCAAGGGGCGCCTCTACGATGAGGCGACCATCGCCGCGATGACCGAGGAGGTCGGCGAGTTGATCGCCCGCCTGCCGATTCCCGACGCCCCGGCGGCGCGGTAACCGGACCGGGTGACAAAAAAAGCGCCCTGCCAATGACTGACAGGGCGCACATGCAGGGAGTCTCGTCATGCCGGCCATTCCGCTGGCCGGTCTTGCCGTTCCTGGTGGCGGTATCGTCCTGATACCGGGGCCTTCCTGGCCGTGGCCTCCTTGCCGGCGATCGTCCTGATCGCGACGAGCAATGTTACACTAGCACACAATAGTTAACATTGTGACCCGATAGGGTGATTTTCCTTTCAGGCCATAGAGCCTGCATGTTGATCCATATCTCGTGCGGTCATGGAAAAAGGCGACAAGGTCGGCCCCGTGGGGCCGATCCTGCCGTAGCGCTGCGTTTCCGTGCCGACTTCAACGAGCCTCCTGCTCGTACATCCCTGGTTGCTGAGCCATCCGTTGCTCGGTCTTCCCTGTGGGGCTCTCCCTTGCCCGACACCGCACACTCTCGCAGCTTGCAGTGGATGTCGATTTAGCCTGGGTTATCAACACGAAGAAAAATTCGTGATTTCTCGCTATCGCTGTTTTGCCGTGGATTGACTCAGGCTAAGAGTCCGAGGCGGCGCCGGGGGCCGAAGAGCCGGTATCCGCCGGCTCCGCGGGGGCCGGCAGGGCCTGTCCGGTCCGGGGACGGATCGGCGGGAAGTCCTGTGCGGTGAGGGTTTCCCGTGCCAGCAGCAGGGCGGCACCGGCCTGCAGGTCGCTGCGGCGGGCCTCGAGGATGCCCAAGGCGCGGCGATAGGCCTCGTCCACCAGCTGGCGCACGGCGAGGTCGATCTCGCGTCCGGTGGCCTCGGAATACTCGCGCGGCTGGGCCATGCCGTAGGTCTCGCCGAGGAAGGCGTGGCGCTCCTCCTCGTAGACCACCGGCTCGATGCCCTCGGCCATGCCGAAGCGGGTGACCATGTGGCGGGCGATCTCGCTGACCTTGGCCAGGTCGTCGGCGGCGCCGGTGGAGATCTCGTCGAAGATCAGCCGCTCGGCGGCGCGCCCGCCCATCAGCACCGTCATGCGGTGCTTGAGCTCGGTGGTGGTCTGCAGGAAGCGGTCCTCGGTGGGACGCTGGATGGTGTAGCCCAGCGCGCCGACCCCGCGGGGGATGATCGACACCTTGTGCACCGGGTCCATGTCCGGCAGCGCGGCGGCGACCAGCGCATGGCCCATCTCGTGGTGGGCGACCACCTCGCGCTCGTGGGCGTTGAGCAGCCGGCTCTTCTTCTCCAGCCCGGCGACGATGCGCTCGATGGCGTTGGTGAAGTCGGCCATGCTCACGGCGTCGGCCCCGCGGCGGGTGGCCAGCAGCGCCGCCTCGTTGACCAGGTTGGCCAGGTCGGCGCCGGTGAAGCCCGGCGTCAGCGCGGCAATGTGGTCGAGATCGACGTCGGCGGCGAGTTGCTGGAGCTTGCCGATGTGCACCTCGAGGATCGCCTTGCGCCCGAGACGCTCGGGGCGATCGACCAGCACCTGGCGGTCGAAGCGCCCGGCGCGCAGCAGCGCCGGGTCGAGGATCTCGGGGCGGTTGGTGGCGGCGAGCAGGACGATGCCCGAGGCGGTGTCGAAGCCGTCGAGCTCGGTGAGCAGCTGGTTGAGGGTCTGTTCCTTCTCGTCGTGGCCGCCCATCACGTTGGGCCCGCGGGCCCGGCCCAGCGCATCCAGCTCGTCGATGAAGATGATGCAGGGCTTGGCCTTGGCCGCCTGCTCGAAGAGGTCGCGGACCCGCGCCGCGCCCACGCCGACGAACATCTCGACGAACTCCGAGCCCGAGATCGAGAAGAACGGCACGCCTGCCTCGCCGGCCACCGCCCGGGCCAGCAGGGTCTTGCCGGTGCCCGGCGGGCCGACCAGCAGGATGCCCTTGGGCACCCGGGCGCCGAGCCGCCCGTAGCGCTGCGGGTCGCGCAGGAAGGCCACCACCTCCTTGAGCTCGTCCTTGGCCTCGTCGACGCCGGCGACATCGGCGAAGGTCACCCGGGTGGCGGTCTCGACGTAGACCTTGGCCTTCGACTTGCCCAGGGTCATCATCCCGCCCATGCCCTGGCTGCCGGCCAGGCGCCGGATCACCAGCGACCACAGCACGAAGAAGAACAGCACCGGGATCACCCACGACAGCAGGGTGGTGAAGAAGGTGTTCTCGCGGGTGCCGTCGAAGGTCACGCCGTACTTCTCGAACGTCGCGGCCAGCGCCGGGTCGACGCGGTTGGTGGTGAAGCCGGTGCGGCCGTCCTGGCCGGGCGTCTTGAAGGTGCCGGTGATCTGCTCGCTGCCGACCTTGATGGTGGCGATGTCGCCGGCCTCGAGCCGCTGGGTGAATTCCGAATAGGGAATCGGCTCTCGGGAACGCCATTCGAGGTAGGCGTTCTGGAAGATCAGTACCAGCACGAAGGCCGCGATCGCGTACCACAGGTGAATCTGGTTGCGCCTGTCCATGTCCCGCCTCCCTCCGGATCGCCCTGTCTCCGGTTCAGTGTATGTCACCCGGCGCCGGTCTCGGGGTTGTTTCCGGGCAGCCATGACGCCGGCGGGGCTACGGGAAAGGCATACCGGCCCCGGGCACCGATTGCGTTGACGTGGGTCAATCCCCGGGGAGCCGTGCCGCTCGAGGTGGCGGAAGTGTCGCCAGTCATGGCGCACATTTCCGGATGCACGGCGTCATAATTGTCGCTTTTTTGCGACGAATCGATCGTCGGCCTATGGCGCTCCTGCATCGAGTCCGATTAGGCTGGTTCAGGCCGTCATCAAGGCCATTGTCGAGGGTCAAACAAACATTTGACCCTGGCTGAGGGAGCGGCCTTCATCGACCCGATAGTCTTCAACCCTGGCGGTCACATGAAAAGAACAGTGTCGGACAAGGGAACCCACGGGGTCAGCATCACGGGCCGCGGCCAGACAGCGGTGCTGCTGGTCAACGGCTTCGGCTACGAGCAGAGCCTCTGGCAGCCGCTGTGCGAGCAGCTGGACGGGGCGTACCGGCTGATCCGCTTTGACCACGCGGGCACCGGGCGAGCCACCCGCGAGGCCGCCGAGCTGGCGGACTACACCACGCTCGATGCCTACGCCGACGACCTGCTGGGACTGGTCGAGTCGCTCGGGCAGGAGCCGGTCGTGGTGGTGGGGCACTCCATCGGCGGCATCATCGCCATGCTGGCGGCGCGACGGCGCCCCGAGCGGTTCCGTCAGCTGATCATGATCAATGCCTCGAGCCGCTATCTCAACGATGCGCCCGACTATCACGGCGGGTTCGAGCGCGAGGATATCCACGCCCTGCTGGACCTGATGGAGCAGAACCACTTCGACTGGGCCGGGCGCCTGGCCGCCGAGGTGATCGGCGTCTCGGCACCGGCCCCGGCGGAAGCGCAGCTGCGCGAGCAGTTCCTGGCCACCGAGGCGGTGGTCGCACGCCGCTTCGCGGAGGTGGTCTTCTTCAGCGATACCCGGGCACGGCTGCCCGAGGTGACGGTGCCCGTCGTGGTCGCGCAGACCGACGGCGACGCCGTGGTCTCCCGGGAGGCGGCGGAGTACCTGGCCGCGCAGCTGCCGAACGCGCGCCTCGCGGGGCTGCCGGTCGAGGGGCACTACCCGCAGATCCGCGCCCCCGACGTGCTGGCCGACGCCCTGCGCGACTGGATCGCGGCATGAGCCCGGAAGCGCCACGGATGGACGCCGACACCCTGACGGCGTGGCTGATGGCGCCCTGCGGGCTGCTGATCACCTCGCCCGAGGGACAGGTGATGGCGGCCAACCAGCGCCTGCACGACTGGCTGGGGGCACCCCGGCTGGCAGGGGATGCCCTGGAGGCGTGGCTGACGCCGAGTGCTCGCACCCTGATCCACTGGCACGTGGTGCCGCAACTCGAGCAGGCGTGCCAGGCCGAGGAGGTGCATCTGGCGCTGAAGACCGCCAGGGGCAGCGAGATTCCCGTGCTGTGCGGGATCGAGCGCCGCGAAGTGGACGGCCGGGCACAGTGGCACTGGGCGCTGATGCCGATTCGGCGCAAGAGCCGCCTCGAGCGGGAACTGATTCAGGCACGCCGCACCACGGAGCGCGCGCTGCAGGACAAGGTCACCGCGGTGGCGGAGCTCGAGGCGCTGAAGGCGGAGCTGGAGGCCCACCGCCGGGAGCTGCTCGAGCAGAACCGCCACCTCGAGCACTGGGCCTACAGCGATGCCCTGACCCGCCTGAAGAACCGGCGCGCCTTCAACGAGACGCTTACCGCCTGGCTGAAGGAGGCCGAAGACGCCGAGGGCGAGCCGCTGACGCTGGCGCTGATGGACATCGACCATTTCAAGGCCATCAACGATCGGCATGGTCATCCCGCGGGTGACGAGATTCTGCAGCAACTGGCCGGGCTGATGCGGGCGACCTTCCGTGATCACGATGCCATCTTCCGGGTCGGCGGCGAGGAATTCGCCGTGCTGCTGCACGAGGCCGATGCCCGCCAGGCGGGTAGCGCCATGGAACGCCTGCGCCGCGCGGTGGCCGCGCACACCTGGTCGATCGACGCCGACGTGACCCTGAGCGTGGGGCTGGCCGACCGCCAGGTACGGGACAGCTTCGACAGCCTGTTCGTCCGCGCCGATCATGCCCTCTACCGTGCCAAGCGATACGGCCGCAATCGCATCGAGTGCCACGATTCGGACGCCGGGCGCCCCTGAGAGGCGCCCGGTGGCCTTGTGACTGCCGGTCAGCCGCTCCGGGAGGCGGCCCGCTGCCGCCAGCGGAACAGCAGGCGCTCGTAGATCACCCAGCTGTGCAGCAGGAAGAACACGCCGAGGAAGTCCAGCGCGGTGAGCTTGAGCACGGCGAGAGCATAGGCCTGCTCGATCAGGATTTCGCTGCTCGCCAGCGCGGTCCAGCCCTGCAGGGCGAACAGCCCCCACAGGCCCAGGGTCGCCATCACCAGGGCGGTATCGCGCAGCCGGTAGCTCAGGCTGCGACGCTGGGGATTGTCGATGATCATCGAGCCGAGTTCATGGTTCACGGAAGCGCTCTCCTCTGTCGGGGCTGGTCCAGGTGGCCAGCTGGCCGCGGCGACGCACCACGGCCTTGGGAAAGGCCACCACCACGGTGGCCATGTTGATCAGCCAGTAGAAGAACGGGTACCAGATGCACCAGAACAGGCACCGGTACATCGCCCGATCGTAACGGCTGTCGATGAAGAAGCTGACCGCGAACTGCAGCAGGCACAGCATGACCAGCAGCCCGCCGGACCAGCGCAGCAGCGCCTCCAGCGGCGACCAGCTCGAGACCGGCGCCCCCATCGCCAGGTCGACCAGCCACAGGCCGCCCAGCGCCAGCATGCCGTAGCACCAGGCGACGCTGATCACGTACTCGACCAGCAGCGGCCAGAAGCGGCGATTGCGCCAGTGCAGGGCCGCGCCCAGGTGGCGCAGGAAGGCCTCGGCGCCACCCTGGGCCCAGCGCAGGCGCTGGCGGAACAGGCCGCGCAGGGTTTCGGGCATCAGCACCCAGCAGACCGCCCGGGGCTCGTAGCGCACCTGCCAGCCGGCGAGCTGCAGCTTCCAGCTGACGTCGATGTCCTCGGTGATCATGTCGGTACTCCAGGCGCCGACCTGCTGCAGGGCGCTCCGGCGGAAGGCACAGACCACGCCGGAGATGGTGAATACCATGCCGTAGATGCGCTGGGCGCGCTTGATCAGGCCGATGATCGACGAGAATTCGCCGGTCTGGATCTTGCCGATCGCGGTCGAGCGGGTCCGCACCCGGGGGTTGCCGGTGACGCTGCCCACCCGGGGGCTCTGGCGGAAGTGCGCCACCATCCAGTAGAGGGCGTCGTAGTCGAGCACGGCGTCGCCATCGATGCCCACCACGATCTCGCCGCGGGCCTGGCGCAGGCCGTTGTTCAGGGCCGTCGCCTTGCCCTGGTTGGGCTGGTGCAGCACCGTGAGGTTCGCGTACTGCCGGGCCAGGGCGTCGAGTCGCGGGCCGGTGTCGTCCCGGGAGCCGTCGTTGATGGCGATCACCTCGTAGTTGAGGTAGTTCTGCCGGAACAGGTGGGCGATGGTCTCGTCGATGTGCGCGGCCTCGTTGTGGCAGGGCACCAGCACCGTCACCCAGGGGTCGTCCTCCCGCGAGGGCGTCACCGTCTCGCGGGATTGCCGACGCTCCCAGTGGAAGTAGTAGTAGAGGCCGCCGGAGATCCAGATGGTCGCCATCAGGCTGGGATAGCCGACGCTGAACAGCACCAGCAGTTCGAGCAGTTCCGTGGACGTCATGGCCGGGCTCCCAGGCGGGCGGTCAACGAGAAGTTGCGGCGCAGCACGCCCGCGTCCGGATGGTTGTTGAGGAAGTCGTCGGGGTAGTAGCCGTAGTTGCGCACGCCGGCCTCGCGGATCACCTGCATCCAGCGCCCCAGGGTGTCGCTGGGTACCGGTGACTTGTCGCGCCAGTCGGTGGCCTGCAGCTCGAAGACCAGCTTGTCGCTCGGCACCCTGGCCAGGGCATCGCGGGCGAGTTGACGCAGCCACAGCGTGGCGTCGTCGGCGCCCTCCATGTAGGGCATCGCCATCACCGCGGTGTAATCGTAGGCGTCGGCGAAGGCCTCGAGGTCCTGGGCAAACCAGGCGCGGCTATCGGGGTCGAGGACCACCGGCGCGTAGACGTTGCGGGCCGTGCGCAGCCGCTGCTCGTCGTGCAGGCGGTAGCGGTCGGCGGCACGGGCCAGTTCCTGGGTGAAGTCGATCAGAAAGCGTGTCTTGTGCTGGGTCCAGCGGGCCATCAGCGCCTTGTCCTGGCGGATCAGCGAAACGCCGGGGGGGAGCCCCCACTTCTGGTGATACCAGGCCAGCGCGGCGGTGCCGGCGTCCTCGTAGTCGCTGAAGAAACCGTCGTCGTGGAACAGCAGGCCGTCGAACTTGGTGTACAGGCCCAGATCCTCGTAGATGTCGTCGATGATCCGGCGGTTTTCCGCCACGTAGGGCGACAGGCGGCGATAGTTGTGGGGGTTGGGCTTGCCCAGCCGCAGGTCGCTGACGTACTGGTAGCCCGGCCCCATGTCGAAGGCCATCACCGGCATCCAGGCATAGACCTGGACGTCGGCGCGTTTCTTCAGCTGCCAGGCGACGCGGTTGAACAGGTCGGCCTTGACCGGCATGTGGCGGTTGGGGAAATAGAGCGCCTCGGCGACGCCGTTGCCGTCGGCGTCGGCGAAGGCCTGCAGGTAGACGGTGCTCACCCCGTAGGCCTTGATGCGGTCGAGCAGCCGGTCGAGGTTGCGCGCCTGCTGGGCGGGGTCGGGGTCGTAGACGTAGTCGAGGTCGACATGGACGATGCGCTTGGTCGTGCGGTCCCAGGTCGTGCCGGCGAGGATTTCCTGCAGGTACTGCAGGGAGGTCTCCTGGTCCACCAGGTAGCGACCCAGGGCCCGGGTGCCCTCGTTGATGTCATCCATGCGCGAGATCAGGTTGAAGGTGGTCGGCATGCCCGCGTCGGCGGCCATCTGCAATGTGGCCTCGCTGTAGGCGCCGTAGGGCCAGACCATCACCCGGGCCGGGTGGCCCAGCTCCTGGCGCATGCGTTCCTGGGAGCGGCGGAAGTCCTCGCGGATGCGGGCGCGGTAGGTGGCGGCATCCTCGTAGCCCTGCGGCGTCCAGGCGCTGGTCACGGCGGCCGGCTGCTGGTTGCCGAAGGGGTTGCCGACCAGACCGTAGTGCAGGGCATAGGTGTGCGAGGCGATCTCCACCCGGCCCGAGGCGTCCATCTCGCGAAGCTGGTCCCAGGTCATGAAGTGCGAGCGTGGCAGGCGGTCGTCGCCGTACAGCACCTGCCGGCCCGGGGGCACGTCCAGCCAGCTGCCGACGATGGCGGCCACCGCGGGGTAGTTGTAGAGCTCGAGCAGCGGATAGACGATGTCGTAGAAGCTGCGATAGCCGTCGTCGAAGGTCAGCAGCACGGCCTTGTCCGGCAGCGGGCGCTTGCCGTCGCGGGCATCCAGCACCTGCTGCAGGCTGACCGGCCGATAGCCCAGCTCGGCGATCAGGTTGAAGTGCTGAATCAGCTTGTTGCGGGTGATCGTCTGGGGGTAGAGCTTCTGGTTCGGGGTGCGGTCCAGATCGACAATGTCGTGATAGCTGATCACCGCCAGGTCGCCGGGCTGGCGGCCGGCGAAGGCCGGGGCGGCGAGTGCCACGGTCAGGCACAGCGCCAGCAGAGCAAGCAGCCGCGTTTTCACAGGAACCTCCATTCGATGCCGGCGGTGATGAAGTTGCCGTATTCCGGGTCGCCGTCGTAGACGGCTTTCTGGCGGGCGATGCCGTAGCTGAGGATCAGGTCGGGTTCGAACGTCCACTGGTGGGCGTAGCCGATCTGCCAGGTGGCGTTGCTGCCATAGTTTTCCTGCCAGTAGTTGCCGCCGCCGAGGGTCAGCGTCTGGGTGAAGCCCTTGCGGTAGCCCAGCGGCAGCAGGTAGCTCAGCGCGAGTTGGCCGCTGGTGCTGATGTCGCTGGCGGGGTTGTAGTAGCTGGCCGCGACGGTGTCGTTCTGCGAGCCGCCGACGAACAGCTGGCCGTTGAGCCGCCAGGCGTCGTGATGAATCAGGTCCTCGTCCCAGTAGGCGAAGACCTCGCGACGCAGGTTGCCGTCGTCGAAGTCGGTCAGGGCCAGGCCCAGGCCGCCCTCGCCCTTCTCGTCGCGCCGGTACTTGACGCCGAGGCTGTAGCGGTCGGCCTGAATGTCGTCGTTGAGGGCGCGCAGCGGCGTCTGGGCGGTATTCAGTTCGGCGCTGGCGTTGATCGACCAGAAGTCCGAGAAGGCATAGTTGAAGCGGCCCCAGGCCAGCCAGTCCTCGTTGAGCTGGGCGCCCTGGCCCACCGCCAGGGAGAGCGTCGCCGGGTAGAGGTTGAATTCGTAGCCGGCGGCATCGTAGGCGGCGTACAGGTTGTCGCCGTTGTACTTGCCGTACATGCCGATGCGCTGGGCGAAGAAGCGCGAGCCGGCGTCGTTGCGGGGCGCGTCGAGGCGCATCTCGTAACGCCAGTCGCGGGAACTCTGCACGCCGTTGCCCTGGGTGTCGCCGCGTTCGGCCTGGATCGACAGCTTGCCGGCGCGCTGCTCGCGCCAGTCGCGTTCGAGGCCTTCGAGCGCGACGCTGGGCGGCCGGGTCGCGATTTCCTGCTTGATGGCGGCGACCGTGTCGCGCCACTGGCCGCGGTCGAGGCGCGCGCCGAGAATGCCGTAGTCGGCCGCCTGGCGGCTGTCCGGCGGTCGGCGGTCGGCGGCCTCGCGATAGGCCTGCTCCGCCTGGCGCGGCCAGCCGCGCCAGCGGTACAGGTCGCCCTTGATGCGCCACAGCGAGGCACTGCCGGGGGCCTCGGCGAGGTAGTCGTCGAGCTGCGCCTCGGCGCCGTCCTCGTCGCCGCGCCAGGCCGTGAGCATGACCTCCAGGTAGCGCACCTTCTCGAAGTTGGGGTTGTCGATGCGCCGGGTGCCGGTGAAGTCCCAGCGGGTGGCCGGCTCCTCGGCCTTCCAGCGCTCGAGGAGGTCGTTGGCCCGGCCGTACTGCTGGGCGTCGGCGTAGGCGTAGATCAGCGATTCATAGAGCGGGTGATCGACGTCGCGGGCCTTGCCGGGGTTGGAGGCCACCAGCGACTGGTAGAGGCGTCGCGCCTCGCCGGGGCGCCCCAGGCCGCTCAGGGCGTCGGCCCGGGCTTCCTGCACGTAGTTGGGCAGCGGGCCGTAGCGGGTCTCGAGCGTGGCGGCCAGCGCCTCGGCGTCGCGGAAGCGGCGCAGGGTCGCCAGGGCGACGACCTTGTCGTACTCGGCGCGCTGCACCAGCCCGGGGGCGGAGCGCTCGTCGGCGATGACCGCGTTCAGCCCCGCCAGGCCCTGCTCGGCATGGCTCAGGTCGCCGGTGCTGTCGGCCAGGCGCAGGCTGGCGACCGCATCGTAGTAGCGCAGCCAGAGCCGGTCGGCCTCGGTGAAGACATCGGGATGCTCGCTCATCATCCGCTGGGCGGCGGCGCTGGCGCCGAGGGTGACGGCCAGCCGGTAGAGCGCCTTGACCTCCTGGTCGTTCTCGGGCTGGCGCTCGACCAGACGCTGGCGGGCCTGCAGCTCGCCGAGGGTGTTGTCGGTGCGCGCGGCCAGGTAGGCACGGGCCTCGAGGTACTCGTCGGTACGGCCGAAGGTCTCCTCGTAGCGGGCCAGTGCCCAGCCGGCCGACTCGACGTTGCCCAGGTCGGTATGGGTCAGCGCCAGCCCCAGCCAGCCCTGGGGGTTGTTGGGGTCGCGCAGGGTCAGCTCCCGGAAGAACTCCTGGGCGCGCTCGGGGCGGCCGAGCTGGCGCGCCGCGCCGCCCAGGGCGACCAGGCTGGTCTCGGAGTAGTCCTCGGCCCGGCAGGGGCCGCAGGCGTTCAGCGCCTCCTCGAGCCGGCCGGCGCGCACCAGCAGCGCGATCAGGTCGTCGAGGACCCGCGTGTCGCCGGTTCGCGCATAGAGCGCCTTGAGGCCCTCGATCGCCGCGTCGCGCTCGCCCTGCCGGGCCTTGACCACCCAGGCCTCGCGCCGGGCGTCCGTGCCGCCGCTCTGCGCCAGCACACTCGGGGCCGCGAGCAGCCCCGACAGACAGACCAGTGTCCCCAAGGTCATCGACCGCTTGTTCATCGCACGCCCACCCTGTTGCCTGAAGATCCCGTGCCCGGCCGCCTGTTTTCGTACCTGCGCATGATCGGCGTGTGGTGCGTTCGGCGTTATCGGACTGACAATCGCGTAACAAAGAGTTAATTTCTCATGTCATAATCCTGAATCCGTGAGACCGGCCCCCAGGAATGCTTCTAACCTACTGAACTGCATGGCAATATAGCGAATATCGCCATTCACCCAGATAGTGCCATGCC
>NZ_JBSREH010000007.1:0-22845 GCF_055145905.1 Modicisalibacter sp.
GGCATGGCACTATCTGGGTGAATGGCGATATTCGCTATATTGCCATGCAGTTCAGTAGGTTAGAAGCATTCCTGGGGGCCGGTCTCACGGATTCAGGAAAGTGGAAGCGGCCTATCGCCGCGGTGACCTATTCGAGAAGCGGAGGGCGATGATGCAGGACTGGGCTGACTTCATCAGCAGCACCTAGCTAGTACGCTGGTCTCAAACACAAAATGCGATGAATTAGAGGGTGAACAGCTCACTCACCAATTTCTGCACTCCCGGGCATGCCCCCACGTCGAGCGCTGATCCTTTGTCTTGCAAAGGCGCTCGCTGCATCGACCTTAACAGCGACTCGGCCGAGCGACTGGAAGCACTCCCCACTGACGGCCCAGCCCGTGCCGACGACATCATCGAGGGCCGTCCGTGGCCCAGCATTGAGTCACTGACGCGCATCAGCGGACTGGGGCCGAGTCGCGTCAGTGACATCCATACAGCGGGCTGTTATGCATGTAAGAGGGACGATTCACTGCGTGCTTTCGGGAGAAGCAGCCCCCTGATGCAACTGCTCACGCTGCTCATCGGTGAGCAGGTCGAGCATGCGGCTGCGCATCCGCACCATCTCGGCCATCATCTCGCCGCGAAGCTCACCCATTTGGCCATGCAGAGTCTTGACCTGCTCGGGGTCAGGGGACTCGGCATGCATCACTTCCATCAGTTCCATGCGCAAGTCCATCATCTTCCCCATGCGCTCGAAATGGGCAGGGCGTTGTTGCTGCATCAGCTCACGCATCTGGCTACGCTGATCGGGCGAAAGTTGCTGCATCATACTCATGCCCTTCGCCATCAATGGACAGGGCATCATGCCCGGGCCCATGCCGCTCTGGCCGTAGCCCATCATGCCGTGCCCCATGCCTCCCTGGCCGTAGCCCATCATGCCGGGCCCCATGCCTCCCTGGCCGTGACCCATCATGCCGGGCCCCATGCCTCCCTGGCCGTAGCCCATCATGCCGGGCCCCATACCGCCCTGCTGCATGCCCTGTGCAGAGGCGGTGACGCTGGCGGCAATACCAAGACCAGCGGCCAATGCAACTGCGAGTACCTGCTTGTGCTTGATCATATCCCCTCTCCTCGACTTTCCGATGGCAGAATCTATTCCCTGCCACAGGGAATAGGACAAGATTGCGTTATAAGCTTAAAACCTGAGTGCCGCCTCAAGGTCAAGCTGCTTTGAGTTCAGCCACATTTCAGGTGGCTTGTTTCCCTGGCAACCGAGATATCCGGCCGCCAGGCCATTCTCATCACGCGCCACCCCATGCAGACGGTTCTTTGCCGCCGTCCACCGCTGGGGTCCATCCGGTCAATGAATCGCTTGAATTGTGGTGTTGTCCGGCGAGAAATCGAAGGTGATGGTGTCGCCCTCTGCCAGGCTGGCCATGGCCTCTTCCGACATCTTGAACGGCATGACCATCGCCGGCCAGCCAAGCGCCGGGACCGGTTCATGCGCGATGATGGCCACCCCCTTGTCGCGATCCAACTTGCGGACCTCGCCGGTGGCCGTCGTCAGCTGCTGTTCCTGAGCCTGGTCATGCCCCATGTCCGCCATCTGCTCCTGGGAGCCGTGGCCGGTCATTTCGTTGGCCTGGGCGGAGAGCGACACCAGTGCGATAGCTGAGGCGAGAAGCAGGGTTTTCATGCGTTGACTCCTTTCGAGGTTTCGAGGGTGTTGCGGTGGGTTGCGCTTGCACGCAGTTGGCGTCGGTGCATCAGCAGGTAGGCTGCCGGCATGACGAAGAGGGAAAGCAGCGGCGCCGTCACCATGCCGCCGATCATCGGGGCGGCGATCCGGCTCATGATTTCACTGCCGGTTCCGCTGCCCCACAGGATCGGAACCAGACCGGCAATCAGCACGGCGACGGTCATCACCTTGGGGCGCACCCGCTGGACGGCGCCTGTGCGGATGGCCTCCAGCAGGCCGGCCTCGCCGCCATGCCCAGAGGCCAGCCGCTCATGCCAGGCGTTCTTCAGGTAGAGCAGCATGATGACGCCAAACTCCGCAGCGACCCCGGCCAGGGCAATGAACCCGACCCCGGTGGCCACCGAGAGGTTGTAGCCGAGGAGATACAGGAACCAGACCCCGCCGGTCAGCGCGAAGGGCAGCATGGCCATGATCAGCAAGGCGTCAGTGACGCTGCGGAAGGTCAGGTACAGCAGTACCAGGATGATCATCAGCGTGACGGGGATCACCAGCTGCAGCCGTTCATTGGCCCGCTCCATGTACTCGAACTGGCCGGCGTAGCTGACACTCATCCCCGCGGGCAGCGAGAGCTTCTGACCCAGCGTCGCCCTCAGCTCGTTGGCGACGGAGGCCACATCACGACCACGCACGTCGACGAAGACCAGCCCCGACAGCCTGGCGTTCTCGCTCTTGAGCATCGGCGGGCCGCTCTCCACATGAATGTCGGCAACCGTGCCCAGCGTGATCTGGCTGCCCTGGGGCGTATAGATCGGCAGGTTATGCAGATCCGACAGGCTGTCACGCCACTCACGACCATAGCGGAGGTTGATCGGGTAGCGGGCGAGCCCCTCTACCGTCTCCCCGACCGTCTTTCCGCCAATCGCGCCTGCCACCACGGCCTGGATGTCGGCAATGTTGAGGCCATACCGCGCCGCCGCGGATCGCTTGATATCGACGTCGATGTAGCGCCCGCCGGCAAGACGTTCCGCGGTGGCCGAGTTGACCCCCGGGACATCGCGGGCAATGCGCTCGATCTCCTGGGTGATCTCGTCGATGGCCGTCAGGTCGCTTCCCGAGACTCGCACACCGATGGGACTCTTCACGCCGGTCGCCAGCATGTCGATACGATTGCGGATCGGCGGAATCCACATGTTGGCGAGGCCGGGAACCTGTACCGCGGCATCCAGCTCCTCCACCAGCTTTTCCGGGGTCATGCCGGGACGCCACTGATCCCTGGGCTTGAACTGGATCGTCGTCTCGAACATCACCAGCGGCGCCGGGTCGGTGGCCGTGTTGGCGCGGCCCGCCTTGCCGAATACCCGGTGGACCTCGGGGACCGACTTGATCATGCGATCCGTCTGCTGCAGCAGCTCCGAGGCCTTCTGTGCCGACAGCCCGGGCAGCGCCGTGGGCATGTAGAGCAGATCTCCTTCATCCATTGGCGGGAGGAACTCGCCCCCCAGCTGCGTGGCAGGCCACAGGCTGGAGAGAAACATCATCATGGCCACTGCCACGGTGGTCTTCGGCCACCGCAGGACCCCGTCCAGGGCAGGACGATAGATGCGAGCCAGCCCTCGGTTCAGTGGGTTGCGGGACTCGGACGGGATCTTGCCGCGAATCCAGTAGCCCATCAGCACCGGCACCAGGGTGACGGAGAGGCCCGCCGCCGCGGCCATCGCATAGGTCTTGGTGAAGGCCAGGGGGCCGAACAGGCGTCCCTCCTGGGCTTCCAGGGTAAACACCGGAATGAACGAGAGCGTGATGATCAGCAGGCTGAAGAACAGCGCCGGCCCCACCTCGATGGAGGCCTGGGTAATGACCTGCCAATGTTCGGCCCCCTTCAGCGTCTTGCCCGGATGCCTCTCGTGCCACCGTTCGATGTGCTTGTGCGCGTTCTCGATCATGACAATGGCCGCATCGACCATGGCCCCGATGGCGATACCGCCCAGCGACATGATGTTGGCGTTGATCCCCTGCTGCTGCATGATCACGAAGGAGATCAGCACCCCGATGGGCAGCGTCATGATGACGACCAGCGAGGAGCGGAAGTGCCACAGGAAGAGCAGGCACACCAGCCCCACCACGATGAACTCCTCCACCAGCTTTTGCGTGAGGTTGCTCACCCCCCTGTCGATGACCTGGCTGCGGTCGTAGGTGGTGACGACCTCCACCCCTTCCGGGAGACTCCCCTGGAGCTCATCGAGCCGCTCCTTGACGAGCCTGATGGTCTCGCGAGCGTTCTTCCCGCTGCGAAGCACGACAACGCCACCGACCACCTCGCCTTCCCCGTCCAGCTCCGCGATGCCGCGGCGCATCTCGGGCCCGATCTGGATATGCGCGATGTCCCCCAGCGTGATCGGGACGCCGTCGCCATCCAGACGCAGGGGGATGTCACGGAAGTCCTGCAGGCTTTCCAGGTAGCCCGAGGCCCGGACCATGTACTCGGCTTCCGCCATCTCCAGGACGCTACCGCCGGCCTCCTGGTTGGCGTTCTTGATAGCCTGGGTAACCACCTGCTGAGGGATGCCGAGATTGGCCATCCGTACCGGATCGAGGACGACCTGATACTGCTTGACCATCCCGCCTACCGTGGCGACTTCGGCCACGTTGGGGAGGTTCTTCAGTTCGTAGTTCAGGAACCAGTCCTGCAGGGAGCGCAGCTGCGCCAGGTCATGTTGAATCGCCCCGGGTATTCTAGACACCTGTCAGGCTCTGGGTGTAACGCCGTTCGTATTCGATGGGAGACAAACCATCGCTTGTGCTGTGACGGCGCCTTGGGTTGTAGAACATCTCGATATAGTCGAACACATCGCTCCTGGCGGCTTCCCGAGTCGGATAGATCCGGCGCTTTATGCGTTCTCGCTTGAGCAGCTGGAAGAAGCTTTCGGCAACAGCGTTGTCATGGCAGTTTCCTCGACGGCTCATGCTGCCCTCCAGGTGATTGGCCTTCAGAAAACTCTGCCAATCCGCACTGCTGAACTGGCTGCCCTGGTCCGAATGCACCATGACAAGCCTTTGGGGCTTGCGCCGCCAGACGGCTGACAGCAAGGCATCCAAGGCCAGGTCGGTGGTCATGCGTGGCTTCATCGACCAGCCCACGACCTGACGCGAGAACAAGTCGATGACTACTGACAGGTAGAGCCAGCCTTCGTGGGTGCGGATGTAGGTGATGTCGGTGACCCAGGCGACATTGGGTGCCGTCACGTCAAATCGGCGCTCCAGACGATTGGGCGACACGACTGCCGGCTTGCCGCCATAGGCGCCAGGGCGCCGCCGGTAACCGGTCTGGGAGCGCAAACCTTCCCGGCGCATCAACCGGGCTACGCGGTGCTTGCCACAGGTTTCGCCGGCCTCTCTGAGGTCCTGGTGAATCTTGCGATAGCCGTAGACGCCGCCGCTCTCGAGCCAGGCATGCTTGATCAGCCCCATCAGACGCTGGTCGTCTCGCGCCCGCTCAGACAGGGCGTTACGGCGCCAGGCATAGTAGCCGCTCGGGTGCACTGCCATGATGCGGCACAGACGCCGCACCGGATATTGGTCCGCATGGTCATGGATAAACGCGTACCTCAGTCGGACTCTCTGGCGAAGTACGCGGTGGCCTTTTTTAGTATATCTCGCTCTTCTGATACACGCTTCAGCTCGGCCTTCAAACGCCGATTCTCCGCCTGGAGATCCGCGTCCTGCTGCCGCTGCTCCGCAGGCTTGGCATAGCGCTTCATCCATTGATAGAGACTGTAGCCGGATACCCCCAGCCGGGCGGCCACTTCCGAAACGGGATGACCGCGCTCCGTCACCTGCTTGACGGCTTGGATCTTGAATTCTTCGGTATATCGCTGGCGGCTCATGGGACCTCCTTGGTGCCTTCAGTATAAGGCCTGGAGGTGTCTACGAAACCCGGGGCGATTCAGATAGCCCAGAGGATCCACACGCAACCGAGGGGCTGAAGTGGATCCCACCAGCCGAGGACGTCGATCCCGTCTGTGGCAAGACCGTCATCACGGAAAGAGCTAAGCCGAGCGTCCTTGATGGCCATGTCTTTTACTTCTGCTCTCGTGACTGCCGGGAGCGCTTCGAGGCCGCGCCCGAACAGTATCTCGCACCTGTAACAAAGGTCTTACCTTCCCAACCGGAGAATGAAGATGCCTGATGCCGATATTCCGTCGACAGCCAAGCCGCATTACGGAACCCGCTTGCCGGTTCAGGCCACGCCTCGGATTCCCGTGATCGCGCTCGGGATGAGCCTGGGGCTGTTTCTGGCCGTAACCTTCATCCTATGCGTCGGCTTCGACCTGCTGTTTCCCGACCAAGCGATGTATGAGAGCTGGTTGCGCCTGCTGCCTGGCTTCACCTGGTTGAGCTGGCCAAGTTTTTTCCTGGGACTGGCTGAAAGCTTCGGCTACGGCTGGTACGTCGCCCTGGTCTTCGGGCCGCTCTATAACTTCTTTGTCACACGCTTTGGACGGAGAATCGCCGGGAAGCAAGCCCCATGAGCATCGCATGTCACGCGGCAATCAGCCGCTCAGGGTCATTTCATCTTGTTCAGCCATATTCTAGCTTGCCAAAGCATTGGCAGCGTAAGCGACATCTCGCGCCTATCAGCGCCGAGTACCGTTGCTTATTCCTCGCTGGGCACAGTGGCGGAAGCTAACGGATACTTCACGCAACCCTCAGGATGAGCCGGGGGGGGCACTAACGTGGATTCACACATCAACGCATGCGTGGGGCGTTGATTCTATTCCACCGATGAAAGCTGACCGGGATCAAGAAACGCTCGCTTTCATTTCTACCGTATCTTGACCTTTGGGTTACCCGCAGGTTTTAGCCTGACGTCAGGGTGACTCAACACGAAAGGAGATCCGACCATGTGGGGCGACATGATGGCGTATATGGGAAATGTTGGTTGGGGGCATATGCTCTTCGGCGGACTCATGATGGTGCTGTTCTGGGGCGCCGTCATTGCCTTGGCCGTTTTGCTGGTGCGCGGCCTGACCCGAGGACGGAGCGAGGCCGCGCACCAGCGGCCAACCGCACTAGAACTTCTGCAAGAACGCTACGCCCGTGGCGAGATCGACCAGCAGGAATACGAGCGGCGCAGACGCGATCTGAAGCGATGAAGACGCGGCAAAGGGACCGTGACGTCCCTCATTCACGGAAAGGAATCGTCTGAGATCCCCTCAGCCGACGCACGAAACGGAGACGGCTTCATGACTCAGCAGCACAGCAAGCGGCGTGAGCACTCGCATCACGATACGCTGAACGAAGGTATCGATGCCGGTTCCATGAGCGCCGGCGATCAAGGCGCTGCCCAGTACACCTGCCCAATGCATCCCGAGGTCGTCTCCGAGCAGCCGGGGGATTGCCCGAAGTGCGGCATGCACCTCGTGCCCCAGGAAGGCAGTGAGGCTCAGGCTCCCTCCGCTCATGGCCAGTGCCACGGGCACGCCCATCACGCCGGCCATGAGGCGAGTACCCCGGTGCGCGGCGGCCAGTACGACAAGGTGCCGGCGGGGCATGCGGGCGCCGTCTACACCTGCCCGATGCACCCCGAGGTGCGACAGACTACCCCCGGCGCCTGCCCACTGTGCGGCATGGGGCTAGAACTCGAATCGGCGACGGTCGGCGATGAAGGGCCGAATCCCGAGCTAATCGATTTCACCCGCCGCTTCTGGGTCTCGGCCGTGCTCACGCTGCCGGTGCTGGTGCTGACGATGAGCCCCTTTCTTGGCCTCACTGCGATCCGCGAGTTTTTCGGCGAACGCACGGCGATGTGGATCGAGCTGGTGCTGAGCACGCCAGTCATCCTGTGGTCCGGCTGGCCGTTCTTCGTGCGCGGCATCAACTCCTTTCGCACCTGGAACCTCAACATGTTCAGCCTGATCAGCATGGGGGTCGGTGCAGCCTATCTGTTCTCGATCGTCGCGCTGCTCGTGCCTGGCATCTTCCCAGAAGGCTTCCGCCGGGAAGACGGCAGCGTCGGGGTCTACTTCGAGGCCGCAGCGGTGATCGTGACCCTGGTCCTGCTGGGTCAGGTAATGGAGCTGCGCGCCCGCGAGGGTACCGGCAAGGCGATCCGGGCGCTGCTCGACATGGCCGCCAAGACCGCGCGGGTGATCCGACCCGACGGCAGCGAGGAGGAGGTGCCGCTGGAAGAGGTGCAGGTGGGCGATCACCTGCGGGTACGCCCCGGTGACAAGGTGCCGGTGGACGGCGAGGTGGTCGAGGGTCGCTCCTCGGTCGACGAGTCGATGATCTCGGGCGAGCCGGTGCCGGTGGAGAAGGTCGCGGGCGACAAGGTCACCGGAGCTACCATCAACGGCACGGGCAGCCTGATCATGGAGGCCACCCGTGTCGGCGCCGACACCATGCTCAGCCAGATCGTCGAGATGGTGGCCGCCGCCCAGCGCTCCCGCGCACCGATCCAGAAATTCGCCGACAAGGTAGCGGGCATGTTCGTCCCCGCGGTGATCGGTGTCGCCATCCTCTCCTTCATCGCCTGGGCGATCTGGGGCCCGATGCCGGCGCTGTCCTATGCGCTGGTCTCGGCAGTGGCGGTGCTGATCATCGCCTGCCCCTGTGCCCTGGGGCTGGCCACCCCGATGTCGATCATGACAGCCACCGGGCGCGGCGCCCAGGCCGGCGTGCTGATCAAGAATGCCGAGGCGCTGGAACGTTTCGCCAAGGTCGACACCCTGATGGTGGACAAGACCGGCACCCTGACCGAGGGCAAGCCGAAGCTGGTGGCGGTGCTGCCCGAGGAAGGCCATGACGAGACCGAGGTGTTGCGCCTGGCGGCCAGCCTCGAAAAGGGCTCCGAGCACCCGCTGGCCGAGGCCATCGTCGCCGGCGCCGAGGCGCGCGGCGTCTCCCTCGCCGAGGCCCGCGATTTCGAGGCCGTGACCGGCATGGGCGTGAAGGGCATGGTGGACGGCCACGCGGTGGCGCTTGGCAACGCCAAGCTGATGGCCGAACTGGGCCTGGACGGCGGTCGGATAGCCGAGACCGCGAACGCCCGCCGCGATCAGGGCGAAACGGTGATGTTCGTGGTGCTCGACGGCCAGATCGCCGGCCTGGTCAGCGTGGCCGACCCGGTGAAGGAGACCACGCCCGACGCCCTGAAGGCGCTGCACCGGCTAGGATTCCGCATCATCATGGCCACCGGCGACAACGAACGCACGGCCAAGGCGGTAGCCGGTCGGTTGGGTATCGACGAGATCCGCGCCGACGTGCTGCCCGAGGACAAGGCACGCATCATCCAGGAACTGCAGGCTGAAGGCCGCAAGGTCGCCATGGCGGGCGACGGCGTGAATGATGCCCCCGCCCTCGCCCAAGCCGATGTGGGCATCGCCATGGGCACCGGCGCCGACGTGGCGATCGAAAGCGCCGGCTTCACCCTGGTCAAGGGCAACCTCGATGGCATCGTTCGGGCCCGCAAGCTGTCGCTGGCCACGATGCGCAACATCAAACAGAACCTGTTCTTCGCCCTGGTCTACAACGGAGCCGGGGTGCCGATCGCCGCCGGGGTCCTCTATCCGTTCCTCGGCCTTTTGATCGGCCCGATGTTCGCCGCCTTCGCGATGAGCGCCTCGTCGCTGTCGGTGGTGATGAATTCACTGCGCTTGCGCCGAGTGAGGATCTGACCATGCATGACGAGAAAAATTGGCTGGACCGCAGACCGAGCAAGGGCACCTTCTGGCTGATGGTGGCGATCGCCCTGGCGGTGATGGGCTTTTGGCTCTGGGAGGAGCACGAGGAGCATCTGCTCGGCGCCCTGCCCTGGCTGATCCTGCTGGCCTGCCCGCTGATGCACCTGGTCATGCACGGCAGGCATGGCGGGCACGGATCTCGCGGCGGGCATGATGACCACAAGGACGGGCGCGATGAGTAGCCACGCGTCGACCGCCTCATCGTCACCCCCCGGGGCCGACGCCCTGGGGCATCCAGCAACGGAGCTGCTCGCCTATCAGTTCGACCTGTGGCAACGCAGCGTGCGCTATCTGGATACCCTGCGCCAGCGCGCGGAGAACATGCTCGAGCACGAGCGAGCCGGTAAACCGCCACTGTTGGATTTCGACTACGAGATGATGCTCGATGGCCGCCGGCTGTCGCGCCCCGCTAACTATGCTCTTCTGCACATCACTCGGGTCGGGGATGACTGCCTGGAGGACTGCCTCGACGCCAGCAAGCCCCCGGTCATGATCGTCGACCCCCGCGCCGGCCACGGCCCGGGCATCGGCGGCTTCAAACGCGATTCCGAGGTTGGCATGGCGCTCCACGAGGGCCATCCGGTCTACTTCGTGAGCTTCTTCCCGGAGCCCCTGCCGGGCCAGACCCTCGCGGACGTGCTGCACGTCCTGCGCCACTTCGTCGAAACGGTGGCCGAGCGGCATCCCGACATGCCGCCGGTGCTCTACGGCAACTGTCAGGCGGGTTGGGCCATCGCCCTGCTCTCCGCCGACTGTCAGGGTCTGGTGGGGCCGGCGGTACTCAACGGATCGCCGCTCTCCTACTGGTCGGGCGAATCCGGCGTCAATCCCATGCGCCTGGCCGGTGGCCTGCTGGGCGGCACCTGGCTCACCCACCTGCTCGCCGACCTGGGGGACGGCCGCTTCGATGGCGCCCATCTGGTCGCCAATTTCGAGGCCCTCAAGCCGGCTAATACCCTGTGGCAGAAGGACTACCAGCTGTTTGCCGACATCGACGGCCAGCGCGAACGCTTCCTGGACTTCGAGCGCTGGTGGACGGGCTTCTACACGCTGAGCAAGGAAGAGATCACCGCCATCGTCGATAACCTCTTCGTCGGCAACCGGCTCGAACGCGGCGAGCTCACGGTCTGTCATGGCTGCACCATCGACCTGAAGCGGATCCGCAATCCGCTGGTGATCTTCGCCTCCGGCGGCGACAACATCACCCCGCCTCATCAGGCGCTCAACTGGATCCCCGCGGTCTACCCGGACACGGCAGCGATCAAGGCCGCCGGCCAGCGCATCGTCTACCTGCTCAATGCCCATGTCGGCCATCTGGGGCTATTCGTCTCCTCCCGAGTTGCGCGCCTCGAGCATCGAGCCATCCTCGAGAGCGTCCGGGAGCTGAATGACCTGGCCCCCGGCCTCTACGAGCTGCGCATCGATAACCCCACCGGTGACCCCGAGTGTCACAAGCCACAGTTCCAGGTGCACTTCGAGGAGCGCTGCGTGGAGGATCTGAACTATCCGAAGCAGACCTCAGCCTTCGACCGGGTACGCACCCTCTCCGAGCACAACGTGGCCCTCTACGAGACCTTCGCCGGGCCCTGGGTCCGTATGGCCACCAATCCGTGGACAGCCGAGACGCTGCGCCAGCTGCATCCGGCACGCACCAGCCGGCTGATGTTCTCGGAGCGTTTCGCGCCCTGGATGAGCGGCGTGAAGTGGCTGGCCGATGTCGCAGGCCCCGCCCGGGAGCCGCTCAACGACGACAATCCTTTTCGGCAGTGGGAGGGGCTCATCGGCGAGACGATCTCAGCGGCGCTGTCGGTTGCCGGCACGACCCGCGACAGCCTGTGCGAGATGGGTTTTCGCGCCCTCTATGGCTGGGACCTGCCGGCTGAAGACGAGAGACCGAGCTGAAACCGGCACACTTTCCAGCAAGGACGGGAAGCACTCCCCGTCAAGAGGAGAACCGTAGATGAAGATCGAAACCTTTAAGGACCTGATCGACTGGACCCGCCAGCTGCATGCCCATCTGGCGGAGTGCTTCGGCCACTGTGCCTCCCAGCATGAAGAAGACCTGGGAAAATGGTTGTTGGAGTACCTCGCGGCGCACGAGGCGACCCTGGAGCGCACCGTGGCCAGCTCTGAGAAGCAGGCCGACCCCAAGGCCTTACACACTCGGGTCTACGACTATCTGTCCCATAATCCGATCACCCCCCACCAGGCATGCAGCGCTCCCTATGCCGAGATGAGCTTCGAGGATATCTGTCGGGAAGTCTTCTCCCTGCATGATCAGGTCATCGACCTGTACCGCTACCTGGATGGGCGGGCCGAGATCCCCGAGGCACGCGAACTGGTTCGCGAACTCCTCAAGCTCGAGGAGCATGAGGCGATGCGGCTGGCTCATCAATCCAACCGGGCTCGAGACCTGTAGCCGTACAGCGGAAGGCCCCGGCATGACGGGCAGACAAAACGGCCCGGGCATGGTGGTGGATAGCATCGACCCGGCATCATGCCCTGCCAGTGACCGTCCCCGAACGGGACGACGACATGCGCCAGCATGCGAAAAGGCATGTCCGATCGGGGTCAATGAGTGTGCGAGTGATCATCGCCGGGCAGCGCTTCACGTTTCGATAGAAACAGCCACTCACCGATCAGGATAAGTGCCATCACCACGGCGGCGACGATCAATACCAGCGGGTCGGAGGTGGCCTTCACCCAGACGAAGCCACCCAACACGACGATATCCAGCAGGATGGCAATGATCGGTATCGCGGGCCTGGCGCTGACCTTGTGCCTGAGGTGGCGAAATACGCCCCAGTGAATCGCGATATCCATGATCAGGTAGAAGATGATGCCCAGTGCGGCGATGCGGCTGAGGTCGAAGAACGCGGTCAGCAGCAAGCCAAACACGATCGTGTAGACCAGTGTGTGCTTCTGGATACTGCCGGGCATATGAAAATGGCGGTGAGGCACCAGCCGCATTTCGGTCAGCATGGCCAGCATGCGGGATACGGCGAAGACACTGGCGATGATACCGCCCGCCGTCGCCAGCATTGCCAAGATGACGGTAAACCAGACCGCCGCCTCGCCCAGTGCCGGCCTGGCGGCAGCCGCCAGGGAATAATCCCGGGTCTTGATGATCTCCTGAAGCGACAGGTTGCTGGCGACGGCAAAGCCCACCAGTGCGTAGATCACCACGCACAGGGCAATCGAGATCATGATCGCCCTGCCCACATTGCGGTGGGGGTCCTGGAGCTCCGACCCGCTGTTGGTGATGGTGGTGAACCCCTTGAAAGCCAATATGCCCAGGGCTGTGGCCCCCAGAAAGCCCGACAGGGAAGCCTGGGGCGCTGTCGATGAAACGTCCATCTTCAGCGAGTCGGCGACGAATACCCCGACCACGCCAAACACGATGATCCCCCCGATCTTGATGACCCCCAGCACGGAGGCGACACCCTCGATCAGCCGATTGGCCGACAGGTTGATCAGGAAGGCCGCCAACAGCAGCCCCACCCCCAGTAGCGGGACAAGCAGGGAGCGGTTCTCGACGTCGAACAGCTGCAGGGTATAGGACCCGAAGGTTCTGGCCAGAAAGCTCTGGGCGATCACCATGGAGCAGTACATCAGCAAGGCATGAAAGGCGGTCGGCAATGTCGAGCCATAGGCCTTCTGCAAATACATGCCGATCCCCCCGGCGGAGGGATAGGTGCTGGATATTCGGATATAGGAGTAGGCACTGAAGGAGACGATCAGGGCCGCCGACAGAAACGCCAGCGGGAACAACCACCCCGTCATCTGTGCCATCTGGCCGGTCAGGGCAAAGATACCAGCCCCGATCATGACCCCCGTGCCCAAGGCAACCGCGCCCACCAGGGTCAGGCTACCCTCCTCGTATTCGGGTGTACGATCCGATGAATCGGTCATCCATGCCTCCGTATCGTCATACGATGAGCTGTTTCAGCGGCATCCATAGCCCCATGCCCATCATGACAAGGTTCTCGGTCAAGGAGACGAAGCCCAGGGGCACGTTGCTGTTGCCGCCCACGCAAGCGCACTTGAGCTCCCGCTTGTCGATATAGACGGCCTTGAAGACCGAAACGGCCCCTACCGTGCCGACAAACAGCGCCAGGGGAGCTGACAGCCAGGTCAGGGCACCCGCCAGCATCAGGATACCGGCCAGGGCCTCGGCGAAGGGGTAGACATAGCCGTAAGGGACATAGCGCTGGGCGAGCATGTCATAGTTGAGGAACATGGTGCTGAAGCTTTCGACATCCTGCAGCTTCTGAAGCCCCAGCAGGGTCATGGCGGTGGCAATCGCATATTCCGGCATGCGCATCGACACGAGAGTGCCACTGGCCGCCCAGCTCACCGCTAGGCCGATCAGCAGGGAAGTCGCGAAGATGGCGATGACCGGCTGATAGGTGGTCTCCTTCTCGCCGGGCACACTCAGGCCCAGGTGAGCACGAACCTCCTCATAGCCCCCCACACGCTTCTCGCCGATATAGACCTGGGGCGTGGTATCGACACCGGCCTGCTCCTTGAACTCCTCGATCGCGTCCCGCGAGGCGAGGGTGTGATCTTCGACCCGATAGCCCTTGCGCTTGAGAAGATCCACGGTCTTCAGGCCAAACGGACAGAGGTGCTCATCCGTCTTCATACGGTAGATACGGGCCTTCTTGTGCTGTACGGAAGACGTTGACGCAACGCTACTCAAGGGCATTCACCTCCTTCAGTGCCTGAGAGGAATTCGCGCATGCGGCATACACGGCCAGGCGCTTCGGCCATGACCCTGGCTAAGCTTATAACCTAGAACCCTTGTGCAACCCAAAGGTCAAGCCGCCTGCCTCGACAAGGTCGCGTAGTCGAGCGGTTTTTGTGACCAGTCCGAGCGATGACTTGTCATCCATAGAAGACGAACGGCGTTATACCCAGAGCCTGACGGGTGTCTAGAAGATCTGGGGCGATTCAATCACCAATGGCGCGGGCCACTTGGGCAGCATCCACTCCTTCCCGGAGCAGAAGGTGCTCTATCGCTCCGACACCCAGGCCCCGCTGTCGGTGGTCTCCCAACGCTACAAGGTGGTACAGCCGGAAGAGGTGCTGGAGTTCTACCGGGATCTCACGGAATACGCAGGCTATGAGCTCGAGACGGCCGGCGTGCTCAAGGGTGGCCGCAAGTTCTGGGCTCTGGCGCGCAGTGGCCTGGGCGGAGCTCTGAAGGGCCAGGATCAGGTCAACGACTACCTGCTGCTGGCCACCTCCTGCGACGGTTCACTGGCTACCGTCGCCACCCCGACGTCCGTGCGGGTGGTCTGCAACAACACCCTGACCATCGCCGTGGACGGTACTTCGCAAGGCGTGAAGGTGCCGCACAGCACCGAGTTCCGTCCGCAGCTGGTCAAACAGCAGCTGGGGATCTCCGTGTCCCAGTGGGACGACTTCATGTATCGCCTGAAAACCCTGGCCGAGCGCAAGGTCAGCCAGGAAGAAGCGAGGACCTACTTCCAGTCGGTGATCTGCAACGCCGAGGCGCCGCTGGAGGATCCGTCCAAGCTACCTAACTTCCGTGCCCTCAATCGCGTCCAGAAGCTTTACCAGGGCGAGGGACGCGGTTCTCAGCTGTGCACGGCGCAAGGCACCGCCTGGGGCCTGCTCAACGCGGTCACCGAGTACGTGGACCACGAGAAGCGTGCTCGCAGCAACGATTACCGCATGGACTCCGCCTGGTTCGGCCAGGGCGCCGGCCTCAAGGACAAGGCGCTGGAGTCCGCCCTTGCGCTGGTGGCCTGAACGGCGCCCTTCGTTCTCCCCCGTCTTTCCCTCACCACGGCATAGCGCCCGGCCCATCAAAGGCCGGGCGTTTTTGTTTATGGAGGTACCGATGCAACCACCCATGACATTCGAGATCTGCCATGCCCTGACCCAGCTGACGCGTCAGTTACTCGAGGCTGGCGAGCAAGCGACCGAGACCCACGTGCTGGCCAAGGGTCAGGTCTATCGCGTGGCCGTATCCCTGGAGCCGGTCCCGACCGAGGAGCTCCCTGACGTCATCCAACGCTATCGATAACGGAGGCCATCATGGCAACCCCCATTCATCCCAAGACCGCCGACCAGACACCGATCGCTCAAGCAACCCAGGACAGCACCGCGATCATCCAGGTGATCGAGCGGGCCGCCCTCAATCCCGAGGTCGACATCGACAAGATGGAGCGCCTGTTGCAAATGCAGGAGCGGGTGCTCGACCGCCAGGCACTGATGGCCTATAGCGCCGCCATGGCGGCCATGCAGACCGAGCTGCCAAGCATCGCCGAGCGTGGCAAGACCAATAACGGGCACTACGCCACCCTAGAAGACATCGTCGATACCGTGCGTCCGATCATGAAGAAGCACGGCTTCGCGGTGAGCTTCCGGATTCAGACCCAGGAGCGTGGCATTCAGGTGACCGGCGTGCTGATGCACCAGGACGGTCATCGTGAAGAAACCAGCATGCTGTTGCCGGCCGATACCAGCGGCAGCAAGAACGCCGTCCAGGCCTTCGGTTCCTCTACCAGCTATGGCAAGCGCTACGTGCTCTGCGCCCTGCTCAACATCACCACCCGGGGCCAGGACGACAACGGCCACGCCGCCGCCCCGGTGAATCTGGTCACGCCCTTCCAGGCCGGGCAGATCCGGCAGCTGATTGCCGCCTGTCCCCCAGCGACCCAGGAGTGGTTCGTCGGTAAGTACGGCGACGCCCAGCAGGTGCCCCGTGGTGACTTCGACAAGCTGCGTGCCTCCCTGCAGAAGCGGGCCCAGCCCAACCGTCAACATCACTGAGCGGCCGGCGAGGGGCCTCCCCTCGCTGGCCTATGCCGTGTCATCGAGAAGGAGATCGTCATGCAGACCCTGACACTGGAACAGGGCACGCCCGAGTGGCATGCCGCCCGTCTGGGCATCGTCACCATGTCCGAGCTGAAGACTCTGCTGGTCAAGGGCAAGGGGCCGGGAGGCTTCGGTACCGGTGCGATGAGCTACATGCATCAGCTGATCGGCGAGCGCATCACCGGCGAGCCCTCCGATGCCTTCCAGGGCAACGCTCACACCCAGCGCGGTCATGAGCTGGAACCCGTGGCCCGGGAGCTCTATCACGAGGCCGCCGGCCTGCCCCAACTGGAGCAGGTCGGCATCATCCTCAACCACGGGGTGGGCTACTCGCCTGACTGCCTGGTCGACAGCAATGGCCTAGTCGAAATCAAGACCAAGCTGCCCAAGTACCAGATCGAGCTACTGCTGACCGACGAGCTGCCCCAGGAGCACGTCGCTCAGTGCCAAGGCGGGCTGTGGGTCAGCGAGTGCGAGTGGATCGACTTCGTCAGCTACTGGCCAGGCATGCCGCTGTTCGTGAAGCGCGCCTACCGGGACGAGGTGATGATCCGCACCATCGCCGAACGCGTCGAGGCGTTCTATGAGGAGCTGGAACGCCGCATGGCCATGGTCATGGCGGCCTAAGGAGCAACACCATGCACCACCGCAAGCTGAGTGCCGGCGAGACCGCCGGCACCTATCGCATCACCGACACGGTGACTGAATCGGAGCTCTTAAACATCGCCAAGGCATTCGCTCGTCGCCGACTGGCCAAAGGACGCAAGATCACCCAGCCAGCTCTCGCGTTCGAGTACCTGCAGGTGCTGCTGCAGGACTACGAGCACGAGGTCTTCAGCGCCCTGTTCCTCGACAGCCAACATCGGGTAATCTGCTTCGAGGAGCTGTTTCGCGGCACCATCGACTCAGCGAGCGTCTACCCGCGTGAAGTGGTCAAGCATGCCCTGGCCTGCAACGCTGCTGCAGTGATCCTGGTTCACAACCATCCCTCGGGTGATCCCGAACCCAGTGACGCCGACCGACGCATCACCCAGCGGCTGAAGGAGGCACTGGGACTGGTGGAGATTCGCGTCGTTGACCATTTGGTGATCGGCTTGGATGCCTGCGTTTCGTTTGCCGAGCGAGACCTTGTGTAAAGCGCATACGTTAAGCCCCTCCATCATGGAGGGGCTAGATGCCCAGCACATATTTTTTTATTAGGGCGATTGAATTTACAGACTCCAGCCCCCATAGCTTGCGTTCCCACTAAAGCCATTTCACACAGGAGGTGCACGCTATGACTATGATACGCCCGGAGGTGCTGAAGGAAGCTATGCGAGCATTAGATTTTGAGGGCACACCTATAGATGAGCTGGACAGTGATCAGGACGAGCTCATTGAAAATTTCATCGATAAAAATTATGGCAAGGACGGATATATTGAGAATGACGACAGGATGTAGCTGCTGTCCTTCAGGATGCTGGATTGTGATCCAGCATCCGGTAAATGTTCATTCCTGCCAATTCGTGATCCTGCCACAATCCGCGCCATGCCGGGCCCGGCCGCTTGTTCCCCCTGACTGCTGTTCATATTAGCGTTTGCCTAAGGGTGTGCTGCTGTCGAATACTGTATAAATGAACAGTATTTGACAAGAGGAACCGCCATGCGCGATCCCGAGATCCGCCATCCGCACCCGGCACCGCCGTACAGCGCCCTGCCCCATCCGCTGGCCACCATCCGCGCCGGCATCTCCGGCTTCCCCTCGCCGGCGGAGGACTACGTCGGCCGCACGCTCGACCTCAACGAGCGGCTGGTGAAGCGCCCCGCGGCCACGTTTTTTATGACCGTCACCGGTGACAGCATGGTCGAGTTCGGCATCCAGGACGGCGACACCCTGGTGGTGGACCGCTCGATCGACGCCCGCCCCGGACACATCGTCGTCGCCCTGGTCGACGGCGAGGTGATCGTGAAGCGCTACGAGATGATCGGGAAGCGGCCCTACCTGTGCTCCGGCAACAGCCAGTACGCGCCGATCCCGCTCGCCAACCTCGACTGCCAGGTATGGGGCGTGGTGCGCTCGGTCATCCACGAGTACGCCGTATGATCGGGTTGGTGGACTGCAACAACTTCTACGTCAGCTGCGAGCGCGTCTTCCAGCCGCGGCTCGAGGGCCTGCCGGTGGGCGTGATGTCCAACAACGACGGCTGCGTGATCGCCCGCTCCAACGAGCTCAAGGCCCTGGGCGTCGAGATGGGCACCCCAGCCTTCGAGCTGCAGCAGTGGGTCAACCAGGGCCGCATTCACCTACTCTCCTCCAACTACGAGCTCTACGGCGACATGAGCGCCCGGGTGCGCGAGGTCCTCGAGGAGTTCTCCGCCGGCGTCGAGCCCTACTCCATCGACGAGATGTTCGTCAGGTTCGACGACTTCGACGCCGCCACCACCCAGGCACTCGCGCGCACGCTCTACCGCAACGTGCGCCAGTTCACCGGCATCCCTGTCTGCGTGGGCGTGGCGCCCACCCGCACCTTGGCCAAGCTGGCCAACCGCGCCGCCAAGAATCTGCCGGAATTCGACGGGGTGTGCGTGATGCACGCCGACGGCGACGACACACGACGCCTGCTCGAGCGCACCGCCCTGGGCGACGTCTGGGGCGTCGGCCGCCGGCTGGTCGAGCGGCTGGCCATTCAGGGCATCGAGACCGCCTGGGATCTCCGCCAGGCCGACCCCAAGGCCATCCGCCGACGCTACTCCGTCACCCTCGAACGCACCGTGCGCGAGCTCCAAGGCACGCCCTGCATCGAGCTCAACGACGCCAGCGAGCCCCGCCAGCGCATCATGACCTCGCGCTCCTTTGGCCGCCTGACCGGCGAGCTGGGCGAGCTGCAGGACGCCATCCGCCAGCACGCCCAGCGCGGCGCCGAGAAGCTCCGCCAGCAGGACAGCCACGCCCGCGCCGTGCTCGTGTTCCTCAAGACCAACCGCCACCGGTCCGACCTGCCCCAGTACTCGCCCAGCGTCGTCGTCGAGCTGCCCGAGCCCAGCGACGACAGCCGGCCGATCCTGGCCGCCGCGCAGCAGGGGCTCGAGGCGATCTATCGCCGCGGGTATCGCTTTATGAAGGCCGGCGTAATGCTGCTCGACCTGGTGGACGCCAACCGCGAGCAGCTCTCGCTGCTCGACACGCCCGAGCGGGAAGTCCAGCGCGAACGCGACCACCAACTGATGGCCGCCCTGGACGAGCTGAACGGGAGGATGGGCAAGGGAACGGTACGCCTGGGCGTGCCGCGTCAGAACGCCGCCTGGCACCTGCGCTGCGCGCACCGCACGCCGAGGTGGACCACGCAGTGGCGAGAGTTGCCCAAGGCCAGAACCTGACAGCGGCATAAGAGATCCATGACGCATGATGTCGCGGATGTCCTACACCTACATAGCGCTTTCCTCCCCCCATCTAGCCTGAAAGCAACGGGGAGGATTCACCATGCCAGAGATCACACTGATGCCGGTTCCCATGGGACGCTGGGTGATGATGTGCCCCTGCGGAGCCGTCGAGATCCGCGCAGAACGGCCCACAATGGGCGACGTTCACACTGGAGAAGCTGGAAAGCAGGCATTACCGCGTCGTCTGCCATGCCTGCGGCCACGCTACCGAGCACTGGATCGGTCAGGCGTCGACGGGATCGATCAGTTCCGCGTCATCCTGAGTGGGCTTGTTCACCCGGGTACTCACCGGCCAGTGGGTGATCCGCTCGGGGGGCAGGTGGTGGACGATGTGGCGGATCGTCTCGCGATCAGTCAGGAGAGGATCGAGCCATGGCTCGAGGCTCTCCTCGTCCAGGGCCAGGGGCATGCGGAAGTGGATCTTTGCCGCCACGCCGCGGGCCGGCTCGGTGAGGATCGCGCAGCCGGGCTTGCCGTCCGGCCGCTCGCTCCAGATGCCCGCCAGCCAGATCGGCTCGCGATCCTCGCGGCACAGGAAGTGCGGCTGCTTCTTCCCGTCCACCAGCAGCCACTCGTACCAGCCATCCGCCGGCACCAGGCAGCGGTGATGGGCGAACGCCCCTTTGAAGTAGTTGGAGGTGGCCACCTTCTCGACGGTGGCGTTGATGGGCTCCGGTGCCTTCTCTTTCGCCCAGTGCGGCCGGTAGCCCCACCACACCTCGTCCATCACCAGCGGCGCATCATCGCTAGGATGGCGCACCGCGGTGATCCAAGTGCCCGGCGCCACATTGTAGCGCGGTGTCAGTTTCCGAGGCCCCAGCGGCAGGCGCAGGGCCTGGGAGAGCTTGGGATATAGGCTATAGAGAGCTAAGCGGCCGCACATAATGTTTAGTTGATTCTTCAGCGTCCATGAGGAGTAAAAGATTCGCCAAGGTCATTAGCCACATATTTCACTTCTTTATTGTAAACAGAAAGCGGCCAATTACTCCAAAAGTATGTCATTCCGTAAACTGAAATAATATAATACACAAAAAGAACGATCGGCTGCCTGAAGAAATAAAACTCTCCATAACGATCCTCAACAAAATGCCTGATAAATTTCTTCTTATCAAAAATATCTCTTAACCTCTCAGAAGAAAACTCCTCAACTGCATCAGCATAACTTTCCAAAACCGCAAAGTGCAGCTGTCTATCAGGATCATCAACTTGCAACCCAAAGTCTTCTGAAAAAACCTTCTCCAAGACCTTGATCACGGAATCCCGCTTATAATTCTCTGCCTGCAGCTTTTGCAAAGCTGTACAAAATATTTCATCTGTGGTTTCCATCAAAGCCATGCTTCTTGAAACATATCTTTCCGCTGAGGGAGGCACCACCCCTTTAGCTTTATAGATATTATCATGCACCAGCTCAGCATATGCGTGCTGAAGCAGAGTCCTTACTTGAACTTCACAACAAATAAAATCGGGTACCCTTACTCCACCGACGTCCAAGTCCCTTTTAGGCCGAACCTCGTAATGTTTAGATTGGTAGTCAAATACTTTTGGACTCACCTCTATATCGAGTGCAAAATCTTTAGATACTTCCCACCCCCAGTCTTGATGCTCAATAATTTTTTCGACAAGGCATAGGTCGTCTGTAGTGAGAACCACAAACCTTACCCCAACGAGATCTGTCATTTGCGTCTTAGGATCATCGTATTGCTTTATACTTATTTTATTCAACGCCGAATTTACGGCTTTCACTCTTGGAGTAGCGTCAATTTTTAAAAACTGGGGAGACAGTGCGCCAAGCCGGTTAGAAATTTCGTGCTTAACGATTTCGCTGACATAGTCTCCCCAGGCCTGCAAAGCAGGCCTTATGGACTCAAGATACTCTGCAAACTCTTCTTCAGTAGTCATCCTAGGTCACTTACATTACCCTGAATTCTAACTAAAGTATCATTGTCACCACGCTCTTCTACTGTAACCAAGTTCTGGAAGTCATCAGAAGGCCCCGTTATGGAAATGCCCGAGGTGAAATTGACCTTTCTTTTCTTCCTGAGCTTAGACTCAATATACTCTACATCCTTCTCAACGCCACCCTGAGGGAAGCCTCGATCCTGCATGTAATCAACATAGGCTTCAGAGTGATCTTCTTCAAGATACTTTTCGGCAAAATCTGCTGAACTAACGATAGCAGTTTGACTTTTAAGCTCTGCCCGCAACGACTCTACATAATCAAATTTCTTACCTTCATCAACATCTAGAGAGTTGATGTAGTCAACAGTATACTCATAAAAATTTTGCGTTAGCTTTTTGGAAGAAGAGCTAATCCCCATGCCAAGAAAAGTATTATAAAAATATGAAGCTGCAGTTCGCGTCTCAACACTGGTCAGCAAATGATCGAACAAAAACGCTCTATAATTTGATTTATTATACCTTCCATTTTCCGGAGGGGCCGAAACAGTCTCAACTAAGCAGCCAATCTTATAGAGCTTCTGAGCTTCAGTAAGAAAAATGTCTCTAACATAGTTCAAAGCTACCGTTTGATCATCTACAGCCTCAGTGGTAAATCCATCTTGAAACTCTGCTTTTATCACTGAGACAAACGGTCTGGCATGCTCACCAACCCGCCCAGAGATGATCGCCATAACTCCACCCGGAATCTTTCTCGTCAGAGCATCAGTCAAATTATTTGCTAAAACTTCTGAAAGCTCAATAAAGCGGTCTACATCACAGTGCAGCATTTCTGCTGCAATTTGAAAAAAACTCCCTTCATCCGCCTGATCAATGCTCATCTCAATGCCATGGGACTTATTGCCAAGCGCGGCAGTCACACGGCTTTGAAGAGCCGACTTCTCTTCAGCATTCAAATTAATAAAATGCTTTTTAATTGCAGGCGGCACCCGAGTTTTATCCTCGGCTGGCGCAAACACATGGTGGATCATCAACTTCTCTATAATCACACCTTCAAAAGGAAAATTGCCAGTCAAGACATTTACAGCTTGGTTCATACCCTCTCCCTTGCGTCACCAGTAATTTATTATATTTTTTTGAGCTTCTACGACTCTTTAATTTATCCTGAATCCGTGAGACCGGCCCCCAGGAATGCTTCTAACCTACTGAACTGCATGGCAATATAGCGAATATCGCCATTCACCCAGATAGTGCCATGCC
>NZ_JBSREH010000008.1:0-1215 GCF_055145905.1 Modicisalibacter sp.
AACGACACCGCCCCCTGCCGTTCATGGCAGGGGGCGGTGATATAGCAGCACCGGTGTCAAGGCGTCGCGGGGGCGCTGTGAACCCTTCCATGGGCGCTACTTTTGCCATCCCTGGCAAAAGCCCCCCGCTGTGCCTTGTCGCCGGTGCCTATCGTTGGCCGGCGGTGCCGGCAGGCGGGATCAGTGCGCCTTGGCCTTGTCCACCGCGCGCCAGTGATGCAGCAGCGGCTCGGTGTAGCCCGCCGGCTGCTCGCGGCCCTTGAAGATCAGGTCCGAGGCGGCCTGGAAGGCGCTGGAGTCGGCGAGATGCGCGGTCATCGGCGTGTAGCTCGGATCCCCGGCGTTCTGGTCGTCGACGACTTTCGCCATGCGCTCCAGCGTCTCGCGGACCTGGGCCTCGCTGACGATGCCGTGATACAGCCAGTTGGCGATGTGCTGGCTGGAGATGCGCAGCGTGGCGCGGTCTTCCATCAGCCCCACGTCGTGGATGTCGGGGACCTTGGAGCAGCCCACGCCGTGCTCGACCCAGCGCACCACGTAGCCGAGGATGCCCTGGCAGTTGTTGTCGAGCTCCTGCTGGATGGCCTCGGCTGTCCAGTCGGGGGACTCGACCACCGGCACGGTGAGCAGGTCGTCGAGGTAGTCGGTGGCCGGGCGCGACTCGAGCTCCTGCTGGACGGCGGCGACGTCGACCTGATGGTAGTGCAGGGCGTGGAGCACCGCGGCGGTGGGCGAGGGCACCCAGGCGGTGTTGGCGCCGGCCTTCGGGTGGCCGATCTTCTGCTCGAGCATGGCGGCCATCAGGTCGGGCATCGCCCACATGCCCTTGCCGATCTGGGCGCGGCCGCGCAGGCCACACTGCAGGCCGACCTGGACGTTGTTGGCCTCGTAGGCCTGGATCCAGGGGGCGCTCTTCATGTCGCCCTTGCGGCGCATCGGCCCGGCTTCCATGGCGGTGTGCATCTCGTCGCCGGTGCGGTCGAGGAAGCCGGTGTTGATGAACACCACCCGCGAGGCGGCCTCGGCAATGCAGGCCTTGAGGTTGACGCTGGTGCGGCGCTCCTCGTCCATGATGCCCATCTTGAGGGTGTCGCGGGGAAGGCCCAGCACGTCCTCGATGCGCGTGAACAGGGTGTTGGCGAAGGCGACTTCCTTGGGGCCGTGCATCTTGGGCTTGACGATGTACACCGAGCCGGTGCGGCTGTTGCGCGGCTG
>NZ_JBSREH010000009.1:0-1190 GCF_055145905.1 Modicisalibacter sp.
TCATCACCGACGAGGCCCTGCCCGGCACCGGTGTCGACCCCGAGGCCTTCTGGGCCGGCGTCGATGCCCTGGTCCACGACCTCGCGCCCACCAACCGCGCGCTGCTTGCCGAGCGTGATCGCCTGCAGGGCGAGCTCGATGCCTGGCACCAGGCCCACCCGGGGCCGGTGCGCGACATGGCCGCCTACCAGGCGTTCCTGCGCGAGCAGGGTTACCTGGCCGACGAGCCGGGCGAGGTGCAGGTCACCACCCGCAACGTCGACGCCGAGATCGCCGTGCAGGCCGGCCCGCAGCTGGTGGTGCCGGTCAACAATGCCCGCTACGCGCTCAACGCCGCCAACGCCCGCTGGGGCAGCCTCTACGATGCCCTCTACGGCACCGACGTCATCCCCGAGACCGACGGCGCCGAGAAGGGCACCGCCTACAACCCCAAGCGCGGCGAGAAGGTCATCGCCTACGCCCGCGAGGTGCTCGACACCGCCGCGCCGCTGGCCGAGGGCTCGCATCGTGAAGCCACCGGCTACGCGATCCGTGACGGCAAGCTGGTCGTCTCGCGTGACAACGGCCGCGAGACCGGCCTGGCGCGCCCCGACCAGCTGGTCGGCTACCGCGGCGACGCCGCCGCCCCCGAGGCGGTGCTGCTCGCCCACCACGGCCTGCACCTGGAAATCCAGATCGATGCCACGCATCCCATCGGCCAGACCGACCCGGCCCACGTCAAGGACGTGCTCACCGAGGCCGCGGTGACCACCATCATGGACTGCGAGGACTCGGTGGCCGCCGTCGACGCCGAGGACAAGGTCGGCGTCTACCGCAACTGGCTGGGGCTGATGAAGGGCGATCTCGCCGAGTCCTTCGACAAGGGCGGCAAGACCGTCACCCGTCGCCTCAACCCGGATCGCGACTACACCACGCCGGACGGCGGCGCCCTGCGCCTGCCCGGGCGCTCGCTGCTGTTCGTGCGCAACGTCGGCCACCTGATGACCACCCCCGCGGTGCTCGACGCCGACGGCCACGAGATCCCCGAAGGCATCCTCGACGGCGTGCTCACCGGCCTGATCGCCATCCACGACCTCAACAAGGACGACGACCAGCCGCGCAACAGCCGCACCGGCTCGGTGTACATCGTCAAGCCCAAGATGCACGGCCCCAAGGAAGTCGCCTTCGCCAACACCCTGTTCACGCGCATC